>DATKPL010000087.1:0-3911 GCA_035524155.1 Rhizomicrobium sp. | reverse complement strand
CAACTTATGCTCGAAAGCCACACCTTTCAAGAATTTTTGGCCAGATATCGATTTACAAATAATTCAGCGTGACAGTTGCGTTTTTGTCATACTCATCCTGCCCATATCGCCGGGTCAGGTGTTCCGCCGCTCGTCCATCTGACGCTGAATTTCCGCGTCATAATCGGCGAAAACCTCGCTCCAGAAGCCATTCAGCCAAGTCCGGAGCGCCATCACACCGCCGGGCGCCGCGCGGTAAAGCCGACGCGCACCGGCCGCTTCGTCCATGACCAAGCCCGCATCTTTCAGGATTTTGAGATGTTGGGACACGGCAGGCCGGCTTACGGGAAGTCCGGCTGCCAAAGCCGCTACCGAACATGGCCCGTGGCGAAGACGGTCGAATATCTGCCGCCTTGTGGCATCGCCCAGAGCATCAAGGGTATTACTGTAAGTCACAACTTACCGTAAGTCATTACTTACCAGAAAGTCCAGCTATTTGCCCTTTGTGGGATCCTTTTGCGGGGCCGCGAAGAGAGAGTCCGGCAAGGCGATACCGGTCTGGAGGCCTGTCAACGCCACGGTGGTCACCCCGCCCTGATTGTCCTTCACCATCCATTGCCGCAGTTCGATCGCCGGATAGGAGAAGACCAGGGTGATATTGCTCTGGCTTTTGGTGGTGGCGGCGCGGGCGTGAAGGATCAGCGCCCCCGGCTGCTCTTCGATGCCGGTGATCATGGGATCGTGCCGAAGATCGATGTCCTGGTTCAAAAGCAGGTCCAGGGGCGTGTCGGACAGCGAGGTCCGGTCCACTGTATTGAGCCGTGCATTCTTGACATAGATATCGCCCCCGGTGGCCACCACCAGAACCGGGCTGGCGTTATAGGAAAAGCGCAACCGCCCCGGCTTGGCGAGATCGAACTCGCCCTGGGCCAGTTCGCCCTGCGGGCCCAGCTGCACGAAATTGCTTTTCAGGGTGTGGATGCCGTTGAGATAGGCGCTGAGCTTGTTCAGCTCTTCCGTCTCGGTGTCGTTGAATGTGCCGGGATAGCGCGCGGCCTGGGCCGTGAGGACGAGAACGGGCAGCATCAAGAGAGCAAATATGGCGGAGCGGCGCATGATCGGGCTAGTTTGGGCTTTTCCAGCTCACCAAATCATCTCACTTTCGCCGCCGCAACCCACGTCTTTCAAGGCCTTATGACGGCAGAACCCTATTCCCATATTGCCGTTCTGGGCGGCGGCGCCTGGGGAACCGCGCTGGCGGTCGCGGCCCATGCCGCGGGACGCGCCACATCCTTATGGGCGCGGGAAGACGATGTGGTGGCGGCGATTACGCGCGACCATGAGAATAAGCGCTTTCTGCCCGGCGTGGCTTTGCCGCCGGCGCTTTCTGCGACGGGCGATCTGGAAAAAGCCGTCCAGGCCGATGCCCTTCTTCTCACCGCGCCGGCGCAGGTGTTGCACGATTTCGCGCGCATGCTGGCGCCCCTGATCGCGCCGGGCACGCCGTTGGTGATCTGTGCCAAAGGCATCGAGAAGAATACGGGCCGGCTGGTGCATGAAATGGTGACGGATGCGCTGCCCGATGCCGTATGCGCGATCCTGTCCGGCCCATCCTTTGCCCGCGAAGTGGCGCTGGGCCAACCCACGGCGGTCACCATCGCGGCGCAAAGCGATGTCGCCGCCCGGCTGCAGGCCAGTTTGAGCGCGCCTTTTTTCCGGCCCTATGCCAGCGACGATGTCATGGGCGTGGCCCTGGGTGGTGCGGCCAAGAATGTCTATGCCATCGCCTGCGGCGTGGTCGAGGGCATGGGATTGGGTGAGAATGCGCGCGCAGCACTTCTGGCGCGCAGCTTTGCGGAACTGGCGCGGCTGGGCGAAGCCTTGGGCGCCAAGCGCGAGACCTTGATGGGCCTCTCCGGCCTGGGTGACCTTGTGCTCACCGCCACCAGCAAAAGCTCACGCAATTTTTCCTTCGGCGTGAGCCTGGGGCAGGGCAAATCCCTGGCAGAATTGGACGCGCCCGGCCATCCTCTGGCGGAAGGCGTCGCCACCGCGCCTGCCCTGGTCAAGCGCGCCAAGGACCTCAAGATTGAGCTTCCCATCGCCGAGGCCATGGCCGATCTTTTGGCGGGCGAGCTTCTTCTGTCCGAAGCGCTCACCCGGCTGATGAGCAGGAGGTTGAAAAGCGAATGAATTATTGGCTGTTCAAGACCGAGCCCGAAACCTGGTCCTGGGAGATGCAGAAGAAAAAAGGCGCCAAGGGTGAGCCCTGGAGCGGGGTGAGAAACCACATCGCCAGGAAGAACCTGAAAGCGATGAAGAATGGCGATCTGGGCTTTTTCTACCATACCGGCGAAGAGAAAGCCGTGGTGGGCATCGTCGAGGTGATCGAGGAATACCAGCCAGATCCCACGGACGAACAAGGCATTTTCGGCCTGGTGGTGGTGAAGGCGGTCAAGGATGTGCCCAGGCACGTGACGCTCAAGGAGTGCAAAGCCAATCCCAAGCTGGCCGATATGACGCTGGTGAACAGCGCCCGGCTTTCGGTGCAGCCCGTGACGCCCCAGGAGTGGAAAATCGTCTGCGCCATGGGCGGCCTCAAGTAGCGAAGCGATAGGCCATCGAATAGGCCGCGCTTGAGTAGGGAAGCCAGCCCTGTAGCCGACACACATATGACAAGGTTGGCGCACTTCCCGTGGTAATATCCCCCTATGAAATAGGGGCGCCACGGAGGAACCACATGGCCGCAACCGATATTCTTTCTCTCAAAAACACCATGGGCGAGCGGGCGATCCGCTGGCTCTATGCATTGGCCCTGATCCTGATCGCTTTGGGCACGATCTTCGGGATCGGACGGGGCGTGATGATTGCCAGCCGTCCGCCGATGGCCAATCCACCGGCGATGGCGGCGAATACCAACCCACCCGCCAACGCCATGACCCCGCAAGCCCCGCAACCAGGCGCGCAAGCCATGCGCCCGATGGGACCGCGCGGTTTTTATCGTCATGGCTTCGAGCGGCGCTTCTTCATGATGCGCCATCATCCCATGCGGGCCGGCATCTTCATGGTTGTCGGCGCGCTGGTGCGCGGCTTCATCGCCCTGATGATCGTGCGCATCCTGGCGGAAATGGGTCTCGCCGTCCTCGCGATGCCGAGAAGGACATAGGACACCCCCATCTGTCTTGCTCGGGATAAACCCTCGCAAGACATCTTCCCCCGCCAGTGGCTCTGCCACGCGGGGGAAGAAAGCCGGGACCAAGACGCGCTGTCGTTGTTTTAGCCGAGAGCTTTGACGATCTCTTCGGTCATCTTCTTGGCGTCACCGAACAGCATCATGGTGTTGTCGCGGAAGAAGAGTTCGTTCTCGACGCCGGCATAACCCGAACCCATGCCGCGCTTGATGAAAAGCACGGTCTTGGCCTTTTCCACGTCCAGGATCGGCATGCCGAAAATGGGCGATTTGGGATCGGTCTTGGCGGCGGGGTTGGTGACGTCATTGGCGCCGATCACATAGGCGACGTCGGCCTGGGCGAACTGGGAGTTGATGTCTTCCAATTCGAACACTTCGTCGTACGGCACGTTGGCCTCGGCCAGGAGCACGTTCATGTGGCCCGGCATGCGGCCCGCCACCGGATGGATGGCGTAGGAGACTTTCACGCCTTCGGCTTTCAGCTTGTCGGCCATCTCGCGCACGGCATGCTGGGCCTGGGCCACCGCCATGCCGTAACCCGGCACGATGATCACGCTGGCGGCGTTCTTCATGATGAAGGCGGCATCATCGGCTGAACCCTGCTTGACCGGCCGTGTCTCCTTCGTCCCGCCCGCCGCCGCCGTCTCGCCGCCGAAGCCGCCTGCGATCACCGAGACGAAGCTGCGGTTCATGCCCTTGCACATGATGTAGGAGAGGATCGCGCCTGATGAGCCCACCAACG
>DATKPL010000086.1:0-4291 GCA_035524155.1 Rhizomicrobium sp. | reverse complement strand
CCCGGCTTGTCCCAATGGATCGAGCCTTTGAGATCGCCGGGATTGGCGGGCGCGCCGGACAAGGTGACGGTGAAGCTCTGCGCATCCTTGGGCGCGAGCTTGGCGACCTGCCATTCCGCCGTTCCCGCCTTGGCGCCCTTATAGCCGTCGCCCGTCGCGTTGGTGACCGTGAGCCCCGCCGGTATCGTCACATCGATGGTGACGCCGCGCGCGGTGAGGCCTTTTCCGGGTTCGCCGTTGTTGGTCACCTGCAGCGTATAGCTGTTGTTCGCGCCCGGCGTCAGGCGCGCCTGAAGATCGGGACGGAAGCCCAGATCGTCATGCGCCCAGTCATAGATTTCCTTGAGCTGCGCCTCGGACAGGCGCAGCGGATTGAAATTGCCCATATGCAGCCGCTGCCCCGGGCGCTGCTCCTCGAATTTCGGCATCGCCTCGGTGTGGGTATAGACCAGCTCTTTCATGAGGGCGAAGTCGGCATTATGGCCACCCAGCGCGGCGCGCGGCATGTCGAAGCTGGCGCCGTGACACTGCGCGCAGCCCGCAGAGGTATAGACCTGCTGGCCATGGGAAAGATCCGGCGTCAGCGGCACGCGCCAATCGCCGGGCTGGGCCACCTTGGGCATCGACGCGAAATAGGCGGCAAGACCTTCTATCTCGCCGTCGCTGATCTGCGCGTCGGTGAAAGCCGGCATCACGCCCCAGGGCTTTCTCACGGCGCGCTGGAATTCCGCCGCCGACAGGCCCCGCCCGGCCAGGTCGGGACCGAAACCGCCCTCGCCATTCATGCCGTGGCAATTCTTGCAGAAGGGCGGATTGCCCTCCCACAGGGTTTTGGCCCCCGCCACATCCGGTTGCGCGCCTTGCGCCCACGCCGCCGACGACATCCCGCACGCCAACAGCAAAACGGCCAGTTTTTTCATGAGAGCCCCTCGTCGCAATCCTCAGGCTACCATAGGAAGCGGCCCATTTGCAGCATTGTCAAAACTGTCCCGGCCCGGATCCCCTGAGCGGGGGAAAGCACAAGACGCTTTTTTCGCGGCCGGCCGGAACGGTATGCTTCCGGCCGGGCTTCCACCATGCGCTTGCGATTTGCTCTTTTGGCTTTCGTTGTCCCGGCAATGGTCGGGCTGGATGGCTGCGCCCATACCGGTCCGGCAAATTTATCGGAAAGCGATCAGGACAAAATCGCCGAAGCGGTTCTGGTCTATTCCAAAAGCCATTCCTCTTTCCTGGGCATGAACCAGATCACCGGCGGCTATCTGGCCGTGCGCGGTGACGATCCCTCGCCGGAGCTGTTGAAAAGCCTTCAAAAGGACGGCTTCCATTTCAGGCCGGGCAGCGAGGGCCAGGGCGACGGGTACCTCATCTCGATCGGGCCGTTCGCGCCGACATCATCCACCACGGCAGCGGGCCAGCTTTCCGCGAACAGCCGGGAGCTGGGGGGCGCGATCGAAAGCTATATCGTCACGCGGGCGCGCGGCCGCTGGACGGTGAACGGCTATCAGCTTCTGGAAATACTCGTCGTCGCCACCCCGGCCGCATACATGCCCGGGAAGCACATCACCGGGCCCGCCATGCTTGCCGCGAAGTGAAGGCGCGAATGGTACAGTTGGGTGGGCTCGAACCACCGACCTCCGGATCCACAATCCGGCGCTCTAACCAACTGAGCTACAACTGCACATCTCGATGCCGATAGCATCAAGGGGCCGGAAACTATGGGCCGGTTTCCCGGAAAGCAAGCGGCACGCGCCACCCCCTGAAAATGGCCCGTTTCCCGGCCCGGCCGGCCTCACAACGCCGGGATAAAGCCCGGGTTTCGCCGGGATTTGGCGTTTGGCGATAAAAATGTATGGTCCGCCGCCAGCCCATCGCCCCGCCCCATGCGCCGCATCCTGATTGCCACACTTATTATAGTCGCCGCCGCCCTGGTGGGATTCTACATCTACACCCGGCCCCTGCCCGTGCTGAAGATCGTCACCTGGCCGGGGGAATATGGCCGGGCCCAGCGCGTGGCCATGATCGAGCCCTATCGCGACGTCGCCCATGTGGACACCCAGCCCGAGGAATGGGACGGCGACCTGGCCGAATTGCGCCGCTCCTTGGCCACACACTCGTATATGGGCGACGTGATCGACTTCGAATTGCCCAAGGCGATCCAGGCCTGCCGCGAGGGCCTTCTGGAGAAAATCGATCCGGCCAGCCTGCCCGCCGGGACCGACGGCATATCGGCCGCGAATGATTTCTTGCCCGGCGCGGTGGGCGATTGCACGGTCGGCAGCGTCGCCTATTCGCAAGTGATCTTCTTCGCCAGGAACACCTTTCGCGGCGCCGACCCGGCCACGCTGGGCGATTTCTTCGACACGGTGAAATATCCGGGTCCGCGCGCGATGAAGCCGTCCGCCAAATTCAACCTGGAGATGGCGCTGTTGGCCGACGGCGTGGCGCCCAAGGACATCTACAAGACGCTTGCCACCGAGGACGGCGTGGCGCGCGCCTTCCGCAAGCTGGACACGATCAAGCCGGTCTTGATCTGGTGGCACAATTCCGGCGAGCCCGCGCAACTGATCCAGGCCCGCCGGGCAGTGTTCGCCACCGCGCTCAACGGCGATGTGTTCGATGCGCGCGCGGCGTTGCCCGGCATCATCTGGGACCGCCAGCTTTACGAATTCGACGTCTTCGGCGTGCCGAAAGGCGATCCGAAAAAAGACATGGCGATGGATTTCATCCGCTGGGCCACGGGATCGAAGCCCCTGGCCGGCGTGGCGGACTGGGTGGCGCTGGGCCCGGCGCGGCGTTCGTCGTGGCCGCTGGTGACGAAGAATCCGGAATTGGGCATCGCGATGGGCCCGTTCCTGCCCACCAGCCATTTCGCCAACGCCTTTGCGGTGGATGACGGCTGGTGGCTGACCCACGGCTCGGCGCTGGAAGCGCGCTTCCAAACCTGGATGAGCGCGCCTCAATAAGGGGACGTTCAAACCGCGATGAAGGGTGTCCGGTCGCAGCTTTCTTGACCAAGACGGAAGGGCAACGCGGCCTTCTGTCCGCGTCCGGAACGACACCGCCCGGTTACACGTTGGAAGAGTGTGCGTCGGCTTTGATGCATACCCGCCCGAGTGAAACATTTGTCAAGCCAGGTCATCTCCCAATCCGCTTTTCCTCCGCGCACGGAAACGCATGCCGGCGCCAAGCTGATTGCCCTCGCATCTCTCATCGCGCTGATCTTCTATCTGGTCGCATTCTATGTGCCGCACGGCACCATCGCGCACGCCTGGGGCACGCTGCTGGTGATCGTCTCAAGCGCCTTGATGCTGGGCGCCTCGCTGCTTCTGGCGTTGACGGCGATACCGCGCTGGCTGGCCGGGCTGTTCGAGGCGCTGATCATTCTCGATATTCTGGGAACCGGATTCTGCGCCTATTTCCTGGAGACGCCGGCCATGATCGCGGTGATGGCGATCGCCTTCATCGGCTGGTGCCTGCTTCTTTCGCGTGACACGCCAAGGGTGAACTCTTGATGCGGCGCGCCGCCATCCTGCTGCTGGCGTCCACGGCGCTGGCGGCCGCGTCGCCCGGCGCCGCCACCGCCCAAAGCAAATGGGACACGTTCAACGGCGACCTGATGGCGCAGAAATACGCGCCCGACACCCAGATCACGCCCCAGAATGTGAAGAAGCTCAGGATCGCCTGGCAGATTCACACCGGCGACCATTCCGCCAAGGAATTCGGCAAGCCACCGGTCACCTATTTCGAGGCGACGCCGATCTTCGCCAACAACACGGTCTATATCGGCACGTCCTATTATCGCGTCTTCGCGCTGGCGCCCGACACCGGAAAGGTGAAATGGGTGTTCAATCCGCACGCCACCCTGAAGGCTTTGACCCAGCCCGGCATGAAGTCGCGCGGTGTCGCCTATTGGCAGTCCGCCAATCCGGTGGCGGGCCAACCCTGCCAGAAGATCGTCTATGTCGGCACCATGACCGGCAAGCTTTACGCCATCGACGCCGACACCGGCCATCTCTGCACCGGCTTCGCCGATCATGGCGTGCTGGACGTCAACCAATGGAACACGGCCAAAGGCACATGGCCGCTGTCGCTTTTGCAGCCGCCCACCGTCTACAAGAACACGCTGATCATCGGCTGGGCGGGCAAGGATTGGGCGTTGGGTGAAGGCGCGCCTGCCGGCAACGTGTTCGGCGTCGATGCCCAGACCGGTCAGCGCAAATGGGATTTCAACATCCTGCCGCCGGAAGCGCGCAAGACGTCGGGCACCGCCAATGTCTGGGCCAGCATGTCG
>DATKPL010000085.1:0-4475 GCA_035524155.1 Rhizomicrobium sp. | reverse complement strand
GGTTCAGCGAAGACCACACCGTTCCCATCATCGCCTTCAACATCTCGCTGCCCGCGGGCTCGGCCTATGACCCGGCCGGCAAGGAAGGTCTTGCCGCCTTCGCCGCCGACCTGATCGACGAAGGCGCGGGCAATATGGATTCGCGGGCCTTCCACGAGGCGCTGGCCGATCACGCCATCCAGTTCCGCGCCAGCACCGATCGCGACAATCTCGTCATCTCGATCGAGACCTTGCGCGAGAACGCGCCCCTGGCGATGCGTCTGTTGCAGACCGCGCTCGTTCATCCCCGCTTCGATGCCGAAGCGGTGACGCGGGTGCGCGCCCAGGTGATCCAGGGGATTCAGCAGGGCGACACAAGGCCGCCCACCCTGGCGCGGCGCGTCTTCTCCAAGGATTTCTTCAACGGCCACCCTTATGGCCATTCCAGCGACGGCGATGTGAAGAGCGTCTCCGCCATCACCGCCGAGGATCTGCGCAACTTCGTGCGCACCCATTGGGTGAAAGCCGGGTTGCAGATCGCGGTGGCGGGCGACATCAGCCAGGAAGATGCGCAGAAATTGCTGGCCCAGACATTCTCGCCCCTGTCGGGCGGAATGCCCGCCCCCATCCCGGATGTGGGCCGGCTGGGCGATCCGGGCGTGCATGTGCTGGAAATGCCGGTGCCGCAGCCCACCATCATGTTCGGCCTGCCGGGTATCATGCGCGCCGATCCCGACTTCATTCCCGGCTATGTCGCCAATTACATCCTGGGCGGCGGCGGTTTCTCGTCCCGCCTTACCGATGAAGTGCGAGTCAAGCGCGGCCTGACCTATGGCATCACCACCGCGCTCACGCCCTATCGCAAGGCCAGCATCATGGTGGGTTCGGTCGCCACCCGCGCCGACGCCGTGCATCAAACGATTCAGGTCGTGAAGGACACGCTGGCCAATTTTGCCGCCACCGGCCCCACCCAGAGCGAACTGGACGATGCCAAGACGTTTCTCACCGGCTCGTTCCCGCTGGCCTTTGCCTCCAACGCGGGCATCGCGGCCCAGCTCGGCACCTTTCAGCGCGAAGGACTCGATATCGGCTATGTGGCCAGGCGCAACGCCCTGATCCAGGCCGTGACCCTGGATGATGTGAAGCGCGTCTCGAAACGATTGTTCGATCCGGCGCGTTTGACCGTGGTCGTCGCCGGCACGCCGGTGGAAGGCAGGGCGGTACCGCAAACCCCCAAACCGCCGGTCCGGCCTACCCCTCCGCCCGTGGTGTCACCGCGTGGGGCGGCCACGGTACAAGGGACGGCCGCGCCCGGCCAGCCCGTCGTGCCGGGCCAGGCGCAAACACAAGCCACCAAGCCTGTGATACCGCCGGCGGTGAAGCCCACGATTCAGCCAAGGCCCTGACGTCATTCCAGTGGAATTGGGTGCTGGATTGGGCCGTTTTACATCAACCCCCACCTGCTAGAGTGATCCCATGCCCGACTCGAAGAAATCGCCTCTCTCATTCTCGCTCGACCTCGCTTTGTCCGGAAAAGGCGCGATCCCGCGCGCTGATTACGACAAGGCGCTGGCGGATGCCGGCAAGGCGCTGGACTGGCTGCGCGGCCAGCGCGGCTCGCTGGAATTGCTGGGCATTCCCTCGCGCAAGGATGACCTGAAAGCCGCCGCGAAGATTGCCGCCGGCATCAAAGGCATGAAGACGATGGCAGTCTTGGGCATCGGCGGCTCGTCGCTCGGCGGGCAGGCGCTGACGGCGCTGCGCAAAAAAAACACGCCATGGGTGGAATTCCACGACAATCCCGATCCTTTCTCGTGGGACGCGGCGCTCAAGCGCTTCGATCTCAAGAAGACGCATTTCGTCGCCATCTCGAAATCGGGCGGCACCGCCGAGACTTTGATGCAGGTTCTCACGGCCGCGGAAGCCTTGACCAAGGCGGGCGTGAAATCGCTCAAGAAGCATTTCACCATCATCACCGAACCCAAGAAAAGTGCGCTGGGCGATTTTGCCGACAGCATCGGCGCGCCCAGGCTGGCTCACCCCGAGGGCGTCGGTGGGCGCTATTCCGTGCTGACGGTGGTGGGCGTGTTGCCTGCGATCCTGATGGGCATCGATGTGAAGAAATTGCGGGGCGGCGCCGAGGCGATTCTGGAAGCGACCTTGGCTGCCACTAATCCTGGCGACGCACCGCCAGCGATGGGCGCGGCGCTGCATCAGGCGCTGGCGGCGGAAGGCAAGCTCGCCACCACGATCCTCTGGCCTTATGCCGACAAGCTGCAGGTATTCGGCGGCTGGTGGCGCCAACTCTGGGCCGAAAGCCTGGGCAAGAACGGCAAGGGTTCGACGCCGGTATCGGTGCTGGGCCCTGTGGATCAGCACAGCCAGCTGCAGCTGTTCCGCGATGGTCCAGGCAATGCGCTGTTCACTCTGGTGAGCGTGGACACCAAAGGCAAGGGCGCGATGGCGCCGAAAGCGCGGTCCAAGCAATTGGGCCTCGATTATCTCGCCGGTAAAAGGCTGGGCGATCTGGTCGATGCGGAATGCCGCGCCACGGCGCAGACCCTTTCCAAGAATGGCCGGCCGGTGCGCCAGATTCACTTTTCGAAGGTGGATGAATTCGAGATGGGCGCCCTGATGATGCATTTCATGCTTGAGACCATCCTGATGGGCCGGCTGATGGGCGTCGATCCGTTCAATCAACCCGGCGTGGAAGAGGGCAAGGTCCTTGCCAGGCAATATCTAAAGGAAGGTTGAACTTGAGGCCCCATGGGCGGCGCGTCTTGGTCGTGACCAGCCTCCCCTTCGGCGCGAAGCGCCTGGAAGGGGAGGTGCCCGTAGCACGCTCTCGAGCGTGCGTAGGGCGGAGGGGCTAGATGACGATAAGACGCCTCTCCGAAGGGACGATAAATCGAATCGCCGCCGGCGAAGTGGTTGAGCGTCCGGCTGCCGCCGTGAAAGAGCTGGTGGAGAACGCGCTGGATGCCGGCGCCACCCGTATCGACATCGCCACCGCCAATGGCGGCGCCGATCTGATCCTGGTGGAAGACAATGGCAGTGGCATGGATGCGGACGATCTGCGCCTCGCCATTGAACGGCACGCCACGTCCAAATTGCCCGAACGCAATGGCGAGGACGATCTTTCGCATATTGAGACATTGGGCTTTCGCGGCGAAGCGTTGCCGTCCATCGGCGCGGTGGCGCGGCTTACCTTGGCCAGCCGCACCAAGGATGGCGAGGCGCATGAGATTTTTGTCGAAGGCGGCGCGGTCAGCGGTCCGTCGCCCGCGTCATTCCGGGGCCGGGGCCAGCATGGCACGCGCGCCGAAGTGCGCGAATTGTTCTATGCCACGCCGGCACGGCTGAAATTCCTCAAAAGCGCACGCTCCGAGGATCTTGCCACAACCGATATCGTCAAACGCCAGGCGATGGCGCGGCCGGATGTGGCGTTCACGCTCACCATGGATGGCCGCCGCGCACTGGACCTGGAAGCGGGCCGTGATCTTCTGGAATCGCGCCTGACGCGGCTGGCGCGGATCATGGGCCGTGATTTCCACGACAATGCGGTGAAAGTGGAAGCGGCGCGCGAAGGCGTGATGCTTTCCGGATATGCGGGCCTTCCCACCTACAACCGCGCCAACGCCCAGATGCAATTCCTGTTCGTCAATGGACGTCCGGTGCGCGACAAGCTGTTGATCGGCGCGGTCAGAGGCGCCTATGCCGATTTCCTGGCGCGCGACCGTCATCCTGCATTGGCGCTGTTTCTGGAATGCGATCCGGCTTTCGTGGACGTGAATGTCCATCCCGCCAAGACTGAGGTGCGCTTCCGCGACGCCGGTCTGGTGCGCGGCCTGATCGTGGGCGCGTTGAAACACACCTTGGCCGAAGCCGGGCATCGCGCCTCTACCACGGTAGCAGGCGCTGCGCTGGCGTCGTTTCAGGCTTCATTTCAGGCAGGCGCGTTTCACCGGCAATCGCCGGGCTTCACGCCCGCATACCAGCCATCGTCCTATGCCGTGCGCGAGCCGGGCTCGCTGTTCCAGGGCGCGCCCGTCATCTCTGCCAGGGTGGAAGACGCGCCGGCCGAAATGCCTGCGCCATCCGTCGCCACGCCATTGGGCGTGGCGCGGGCGCAATTGCATGAAACCTATGTGGTGGCGCAGACCGCAGACGGCATCGTGATTGTGGACCAGCATGCCGCGCATGAGCGGCTGGTCTATGAGCGCATGAAAAAGGCGCTGGCCGATGGCGGCATCGTCCGCCAGCCGCTGCTGGTGCCTGAAGTTGTGGAGCTGGACCCCGCCGAAGTCAGCCGCGTCACCGCGCGCGCTGCCGAACTGGCCGAACTGGGCTTGGTGATCGAGGCCTTCGGTCCCGACGCGGTGATGGTGCGCGAAATTCCCGCCATGCTGGGCAAGCTGGATGCGAAAGGCCTGATGCGTGACCTGGCGGACGAGATCGCCGAGACCGGCAACGCCTTGTCGTTGAAAGAACGGCTG
>DATKPL010000084.1:0-4786 GCA_035524155.1 Rhizomicrobium sp. | reverse complement strand
GCCTGGCGCGCGGCATCGTCGCCATGTCCACCTGTGGTGTAGGCCGCAATCAGGATGGGTTTGCGTCCTGGCGGCGTGACAATGGCGATGTCGTTGGCGGCGTCTTTCGTGGCATCGCTGCTCGTCCAGCGCCCCGTCTTGTCACCGATCGTCCAGCCGCTGGGCATGCCGGCGCGCAGCATCGCGTCGCCTGTGGTGTTGCCGGCAAGCCAAGCCACCAGGCGCGTACGCGACTCCGGCGAAACGCCATCGCCCAGAAGCATGCTCTTGAGATTGCCCAGCATCGCCGCAGGCGTGGTCGTATCCTTGTCGCCGTCGGGCACATTGAGCGCCGGTTCGCGCCGGTCCAGGCGCGTGACCTTGTCGCCGATCTCGCGCCACCATTGCGTCACGCCGTCGGGACCGCCCACTTCGGTCAGAAGCAGATTGGCGGCGGTATTGTCGCTGTAGCGGATCGCAGCTTCGCAAAGATCGACCACGCGCATGCCGCTGTCGACATGGCGGCTGGTGACGGGGGAAACGTCGAGCAGGTCGCTCTTGCCGTAACGGATCACCTTGTCGAGATTTTCCTGGCCGGAATCGGCGCGGCTGAGCGTTGCCGCGGCCAGCGAGAGCTTGAACGTGCTGCACATAATGAAGCGCTCGCCTTCACGCCAGCAGACCAGCTTGCCGGAATTGTAATCGACCGCCGCCACGCCGATGCGCGCGCCGCTCTTCGCTTCCAGATCCTTCAATGCCAAGGATGGTTCGGCATAACGCGCTTGCGCGCGGGCCGATGCCGGCACAAGCAACGCCGCCGCGCCAAGCACCCAACGGCGCGTCAGCATTCCCCCCTGCCCGTTCGCAAGCAGGTTCTTCGATTCGTCCATCGCCGCATCCTACCAGCCGTGCGGCAGGCTAACTACGGTAGGAACCGTTAATATCTATATAGCCGTGGGTCAGATCGCAGGTCCAAATACGCGAGGACCCTTTGCCAAGTCCCAGATCGACAAGGATTTCCACCTCGCGCCCGGAAACTGCTTTGGTTGCCGCATTCTCGTCATATTTGGGCGCGCGCGCGCCTTTCTCGGCGACGAGATGACCGCCGAAAGAAATCCTCAATTTGTCGCGATCCGCGGCTTCGCCTGCTTTGCCCACCGCCATCACCACACGGCCCCAATTGGCGTCATTGCCGGCGATGGCGGTTTTCACCAGGGGCGAATTGGCGATGGAGAGCGCGATCTTGCGCGCGGCCTGATCGCTCTCGGCGCCGCTCACATCGACGCGGATCAGTTTGTCCGCACCCTCGCCATCCTTGACCACCGCCAGCGCCAGTTCTAGCAAGAGCGCATCCAGGCTCCGGCGGAAACCCAGCAACCTTTTGTCGGACGCCTTGGCGACGGCGCCGTGCTTGGCGCCCTTGCCGGTGGCGAACAGGAGCAGTGTATCGCTGGTGGATGTATCCGAATCCACCGTGATGGAATTGAAGGACGGCCCTACGCCCGTGCTTAGGCAATCTTGCAACACTTGCGACGGCAGGCTCGCGTCCGTGAAGACAAAGGCCAGCATGGTCGCCATGTCGGGCGCGATCATGCCCGAGCCCTTGGCGATGCCGTTGATCGTGACCTTGACGCCGTCGATAGCGGCAGTGGCAGTCGCCAGTTTTGGATAAGTGTCGGTGGTCATGATTGCTTCGGCAGCGGCGCGCCAGCCGGACGCCGAGGCATCGTCGGCCACCTTGGCCAGGATCTTCGTGATTTTTTCCGCCGGCAGCGGTTCGCCGATCACGCCGGTCGAGGCAAGAAAAACCTCCGACGCCTTGCAGCCCACCACGGCGGCGGCGGCTTCGGCCACCGAGCGCGTGCCGGCTTGACCGGCCTGGCCGGTAAAGGCGTTGGCGTTGCCGCTGTTGACCACCAGCGCCCGGGCCTGGCCCCGCTTCAATTGGGTGCGGCACCATTCAACGGGCGCGGATGCGGTCTTGGACCGGGTAAAAACGCCGGCCACTTCGGTCCCGGGCGCCAGTACCGCCAGGAGAACGTCGGTCCGGTCCTTGTATTTGATACCCGCCTCGCCCGTCGCCAGCCTCACCCCTGCCAAAGGCGGCAAATGGACGAAACTTTTCGGCGCCAGCGGCGATATATGCTTGGATTGCTTGGCTTGTGGCTTGAGTGGCGGCTTTTTCTTCCCCTTGGCCATGCTTTCCCCCGGAATTGGCCGCGCTTTGCCCTTGGCTGCGCCGCGGGCCGTGGCGGCGGAGTGTGTGGAAAAAGGGCCTTTTGACAAGCCCTGTTTTGGGCTTCGGCCAAATTTGACAATGGGATAGGCCGTTCTTATGTCACAGGCCCTGACCGCCATCCCGGACTGGCGGTTTCACCCTTAAAGCCGGCCCTACAGAGGATTTCATGCTGGGCATCAGCGCGCTTGCGAAACAGTTTTTTGGCTCCGCCAACGAGCGCAAAATCAAGCCTTATTGGGCGACCGTGGCCAAGATCAATGCCTTGGAATCCCGTTTCCGGGCCATGAGCGACGACGAGCTCAAGGCCATGACGCCGGCATTCCGTGAAAGGCTGGCGGCGGGCGAGACCTTGGAAGACCTGTTGCCCGAGGCTTTTGCGGTGGTGCGCGAGGCGGCCAAGCGGACGCTCGGCCAGCGCCATTTCGACGTCCAGCTGGTGGGCGGCATGGTGCTCCATGACGGCCACATCTCGGAAATGAAGACCGGCGAAGGCAAGACCCTGGTTGCCACCCTGCCCACCTACCTGAACGCACTGGCCGGCGAAGGCGTCCATGTGGTGACAGTGAACGACTATCTCGCCCAGCGCGACAGCGAGTGGATGGGACAAATCTATCGCTTCCTGGGATTGACCACCGGCTGCATCGTCCATGGCCTCAGCGACGAGGAGCGCCGCGAGGCCTATGCCGCCGACGTCACCTACGGCACCAACAACGAATTCGGCTTCGACTATCTGCGCGACAACATGAAATACGCGCTGAACACCATGACCCAGCGCGGCCATGCCTATGCCATCGTCGATGAAGTGGACTCGATCCTGGTCGACGAAGCACGCACACCCCTGATCATCTCAGGTCCCACCCAGGACCTGACGGAGATGTACAAGGCGGTGGACGCCACCATGGTCCATCTCGTGCCCGAGGATTACGAAGTCGACGAAAAGCAGCGCCAGACCACGCTGACAGAAGCCGGCGCCGAGCATATGGTGCAGCTGTTGCGCGCGGCGGGCCTGCTTGCCCACGGCGATCTTTACGACACCGAAAACATCTCGATCGTCCATCACGTCAACCAGGCGCTGAAGGCGCATTTCCTGTTCCATCGCGACAAGGACTACATCGTCAAGAACGACCAGGTGGTCATCATCGACGAATTCACCGGCCGCATGATGGAAGGCCGCCGCTATTCCGAAGGCCTGCATCAGGCGCTGGAAGCAAAAGAGAACGTCACCGTCCAGCCCGAAAATGTGACGCTAGCGTCCATCACCTTCCAGAATTATTTCCGCCTCTACGACAAGCTGGCGGGCATGACCGGCACCGCCATGACCGAAGCGGCGGAATTCATGGACATCTATCAGCTCGATGTCCGCGAAGTGCCGACCAACGTGGCTGTCGCGCGCGTCGATGCGGACGACGAGGTCTATCGCACCGCCGACGAGAAGAACGACGCCATTGCCAAGCTGATCGAACAGTGCCGCGCCAAGGGCCAACCCGTGCTGGTGGGCACCACTTCGATCGAGAAATCGGAGCATCTTTCCGATTTGCTGAAAAAGCATCGCATTCCGCACAATGTGCTGAACGCCCGCTATCACGAGCAGGAAGCCTTCATCGTGGCGCAGGCGGGCGTGCCGGGCGCCGTCACCATCGCCACCAACATGGCGGGCCGCGGCACCGACATCCAGTTGGGCGGCAATGCCGACATGCGCATCCGCCACGAACTCGCCGCCGTGACCGATCCGGCCGAACGCGAAACCAGGATCGACGCCATCCGCAAGGAAGTCGCCGCCAACAAGGAAACGGCGCTGGCCGCCGGCGGCCTCTATGTGATCGGCACAGAGCGCCATGAGAGCCGGCGCATCGACAACCAGCTGCGCGGCCGTTCCGGCCGCCAGGGCGATCCGGGCGCGTCCAAATTCTTCCTGTCCCTGCAGGACGATCTGATGCGCATTTTCGGTTCGGAGCGCATGGATGCGATCCTCACCCGGCTGGGGCTTGAGCCCGGCGAAGCCATCACCCACCCCTGGGTGAACAAGGCGCTGGAAAAGGCGCAGCAGAAAGTCGAAGCCCGCAACTTCGAAATCCGCAAGAACATCCTGAAATATGACGATGTGCTCAACGACCAGCGCAAGGTGATCTTCGATCAGCGCAAGGAGATCATGTCGTCGGATGACGTCTCAGATCAGATCGCCGATTTCCGCGAGGAAGTGGTGGAAACGCTGGTTGCCCGCCATATCCCGGAAAAAGCCTATGCCGAGCAATGGGACGCGGCCGGCCTGCATGACGAAGTGACCAAGATCTTCGCGGTGGACCTGCCCATCGTGGACTGGACCAAGGAAGAAGGCATCGCCGACGAGGAAGTGCGCGAGCGCATCCTGAAGGCGGTCGAGGCGCGCGCTGCCGAGCGAACCGCCAATTTCGGCGTCGACATCACCCGCTATGTCGAGAAGGCCATCCTGCTCCAGACCCTTGACACCAATTGGCGCGAGCACATCGTCAACCTGGACCATCTGCGCCAATATGTGGGCCTGCGCGGCTATGGCCAGCGCGATCCGCTCAACGAATACAAGAGCGAGGC
>DATKPL010000083.1:0-4442 GCA_035524155.1 Rhizomicrobium sp. | reverse complement strand
ATCCATTATGACGGGCAGCCGGTGGACCCCAAGCGCTGGGCACAACCCGATCCGTTCGTTCCGGTCATCCGCAGCGACACGATCGAAGCGGGCGGAAAGATCGTCACCGGTCCGGGCTCCGCCGGTTATGAGGACAATTGGCGCATTTATGGGCGGGCGGCGGCCGACGATAAGGGCCCGATTGTTGCGTTTCTCAACGCCCTGGATGCCATCGGCGGCCATCCCAAGGAGAACATCAAAGTCATTCTCGACGGCGAAGAGGAGGGCGGCGGCACGGCCTTGCGAGAGGTCGTGGCGAAATATCCCGAGAAACTTCATTCCGACGTGCTGATCATTCTCGACGGGCCGCAGCATAACAGCGGCAAGACCACCATGTTCTATGGCGCGCGAGGCGGCACATCGTTGCGCCTGACCGTTTATACCGCCAAGCAGGGCCTCCACAGCGGCAATTACGGCAACTGGATGCCGGATGCGAATATCCGCCTGGCGCAGCTGATCTCTTCCATGGTCGATGCGAACGGCAAGGTCACGGTCCCCGGCTTTTACAGCGATGTGCTGCCCTTCGATTCCGGCGCCATCGCCATGATGAAAGCCGTGCCGGATGACGTCGGAAAAATGCAGGCCGCGTTCGGCGTCGGGTCCACCGACAGGGTGGGCGATTCTTTCCAGGAAGGACTCAATCTTCCCACCTTCAGTGTTCATGCCATGCAGGGCGGCGAATTGGGCGCGGTCATTCCTGCATCCGCCAGCGCCGACATCCAGATGCGGCTGGTGAAGGAGAATGATCCCAAGGTGATGGTGAACCGCGTAACCGACTATATCCGCGCCCAGGGATATCTGGTTCTGGATCACGATCCTGACGTCGCCACGCTGGTCGCAAACGCCAAAGTGGCTAAGGTGACGGCGCGGCTGGGCGAGGGCGGGCAAGGAAGCGGCGCCTGGCGCACCGATCCCAACAATCCCGAAGCGGCTTTTGTCACGGATGCGGTTCGCGCATCAGCCGGAAACAATCTGGTCCGCATCCGCACATTGGGCGGGACCGTCCCGGCCATACCCTTCATCGAGGCATATCACGTGCCGGTGGTGGGGATCTCGCTGGCGAATTTCGACGACAACCAGCACACCGACAATGAAAATCTCCGGATCGGGAATCTGATCGACGGCGTGCACACGCTGGCGACCATCATGACCCATTAGGCCGGCGGCGCCAGGGCTGTCGGCTTCTGGGAAAGAAGGATCGAGGAAACAGTCTTCTCCACGCCTTCGAGTGATCCGATCGCATCGATCAACGCGTCCAGCTTGCCGACATCCTCGGCTTCCACCATCGCGATCAGGTCGTGTTCGCCGCTCACGGTGTAAAGCGCGGTAAGGGCTGGCATCGCCGCCAATTGCCGCTCGGTCGCGCGCGAGAGTTTGGGCAGCACCTTGATCATTACATGGGCGCGGATCATGCGGCGGTGATAATCGGGCTTGAATTTCACCGTGTAACCTTCGATGGGCCCACGCTTCTCCAGCCGCTCAAGCCGCGTATAAACCGCCGCGCGCGACAATTTGAGGTCGCGGGCCAGCCTTGTGACGGGCCGGCGCGCGTCTTCCCGCAACAGCGCCAGCAGCCGCTCGTCGATGGCATCCAACGACATATTGTCTATCTTATCTGTCATTTTGCCTTCTTATGCCTGAAATAATGACAGTTTTCAACTTCAAATTGGATAAGCCCTTGGTCAAACTAGGTTTTGCAGCAATTCGCGGAGACGACCATGCGCGACATTCTTCTTATCGGGGCCGGCAAGATCGGCGAAACCATCGCAGACATGCTTTGCGCGACTGGCGATTACAGGGTGGCGGTGGCCGACCGCTCGGACCTGCAGCTACAGAAGTTGCCGCGCCGCGCCAACCTCAAGATCATGGCTTTGGATGTCGCCGACGCCGGCGCGCTGGCGGGCGCGCTCAAGGGCCGTTACGCGGTCCTGAGCGCCGCGCCTTATTCCGTCACCGGCGCTATCGCCACGGCAGCCCGTCAGGCTGGCGTTCATTATCTGGATTTGACCGAAGATGTGGCCAACACCCGCCTGGTCAAAAGCCTGGCCATGGGTGCGAACAGCGCGCTGATTCCCCAATGCGGCCTGGCGCCCGGTTTCATCTCCGTCGTGGCGCAGGATCTGGCGCGCCATTTCGACCGGCTGGACAGTGTGCGGCTCAGGGTGGGCGCGCTGCCGCTCTATCCCTCCAATGCGCTGAACTACAATCTCACCTGGTCCACCGACGGCGTGATCAATGAATATGACGAGCCTTGCGAGGCGATCGTCGATGGCGAGCTGCGCGAAGTCTCGCCGTTGGAGGAGCGTGAGGAATTTTCCCTCGACGGCATCTGTTATGAAGCGTTCAACACCTCCGGCGGCTTGGGTACCTTGTGCGAAACGCTGCAGGGCAAGGTACGCCAGCTCAACTACAAGACGGTGCGCTATCCCGGCCACCGCGACATCATGAAGACGCTGATCCAGGATCTGCGTTTGGGCGAGCGCCGCGAACTTCTGAAGGATGTGCTGGAGCACGCCCTTCCCGCAACACAACAGGATGTGGTGCTGGTGTTCGTCACCGTGTCCGGTTATCGCAATGGCCAATTCCTGCAGGAGACCTATGCCAACAAGATCTATGGCACCGAAGTGAACGGTGTTGCACGCAGCGCCATCCAGATCACCACGGCGGCCGGCATCTGCACCATGCTGGACCTGTTGGCGACGGGCGTGCTGCCGCAAAAGGGCTTTGTGCGTCAGGAGGAAGTGAGCCTTTCCACCTTCCTTTCCAACCGCTTCGGTAGCGCCTATGGTGGCCGCGATCCAGCGCCGGCCAGCCGGGCGGCCTGACACGCGTTCTTCACAGCGGATATGACGGCAGCATGAAACAGGCTGGAGAAGACGCGCGCGATATTCTGGCAAGCTTGAAGCTTGCGGCAGGCAAGGGCACGGGCTTGGCCTCGCCAATTGATGGTTCGGTCATGCCGGCCGTGGCGGAAACCGATGGCGTGGCGGCCGAAGCCGCGCTTGCTATCTCGGTCCGCGCTTTCCCAATCTGGCGCGATACGCCCGCGCCGGTTCGTGGCGAGCTGGTGCGCCGTTTTGGCCAAGCATTGCGCGCGAACAAGGATGCCTTGGGCCGTCTGGTCACGCTGGAAGCAGGCAAGCCTTTGTCGGAGGGCCTGGGCGAAGTCCAGGAAATGATCGACATCTGCGATTTCGCGGTCGGCCTGTCGCGCCAGCTCTATGGCCTCACCATCGCCTCCGAGCGGCCCAGCCATCACATGCGCGAGATGTGGCATCCGTTGGGTCCCGTCGGCATCATTTCAGCCTTCAATTTTCCGGCGGCGGTGTGGGCGTGGAATGCGGCACTGGCGCTGGTCTGCGGCGATCCCGTGCTGTGGAAGCCGTCGGAGAAAACGCCGCTCACGGCTTTCGTCGCGGAAGCTCTGTTGCAAAAGACCATCGCAGAGTTCGAACGCGCGCCGAAAGGTCTGTCGGCGCTGCTGGTCGGCGGCGCGTCGCTGGGTGAAACCTTGGTCAAAGACGTGCGCGTGCCGCTGATTTCGGCCACGGGCAGCACGCGAATGGGCCGCGCCGTAGGCACAGCGGTTGCCGCACGCTTCGGCCGCTCACTGCTGGAATTGGGTGGCAATGCTGCCACCGTCGTTACGCCTTCGGCCAATCTCGATCTCGCCGTTCGGGCGATTTCGTTCGGCGTGGCGGGCACCACCGGTCAACGCTGCACCAGCCTGAGGCGGTTGATCGTCCATACTGACGTTTATGACCAGTTGATGCCGCGCCTCAAACGCGCTTATGCCAGCTTCACGGTGGGCGATCCGCGCGACAGCAAGAGTTTGATTGGCCCGCTGATCGATCAGGCGGCGCTGGATTGCATGGAACAGGCGATAAAAGCGGCGCGGGATGCTGGCGGCACGGTCACGGGCGGCGAAAAGCTCAATGGACTTTATGTGCGTCCCGCGATTGCCGAAATGCCCGGCCAGGCAGACATCGTCAAGCATGAGACATTCGCGCCTATTCTGTATGTCCTGCGCTATTCGGATTTCGACCAGGCGATTCAATTGCTGCGTGATGTGCCGCAAGGACTGTCGTCATCTATCCTCACCATGAATCTGCAGGAAGCCGAGACGTTCCTGTCGGCGGCGGGTTCGGATTGCGGCATCGCCAATGTGAATATGGGCCCGTCCGGTGCGGAGATCGGTGGCGCATTCGGTGGCGAGAAGGAAACCGGCGGTGGCCGCGAAAGCGGCTCGGACGCCTGGAAGGCCTATATGCGGCGCCAGACCCAGAGCATCAATTACGGCCGCGACTTGCCGCTGGCGCAGGGCGTGGCGTTCGACCTTTAGGCCTTCTGGCAAAGGAACAGGAAGAAATCTATGCTGCCGGATGGTGCTGGCAGGGGGATTT
>DATKPL010000082.1:0-6106 GCA_035524155.1 Rhizomicrobium sp. | reverse complement strand
GGCGGATGAACCGGTGAAGGAAATTTTGCGCACATCGGGATGTTTGGTGAGTTCGCCGCCCAGATCATTGGCGTCGGTGATCACATTGAGCACGCCCGGCGGCAATGCATCCTTGATCAATTCCGCGAAACGCAAGGTGGCGAGCGGCGTGGTGGGCGCCGGCTTCAACACCACCGTGTTGCCGGCCAGAAGCGCGGGGGGCACTTTCGAGCCCAGGATGATCAGCGGGAAATTCCACGGCACGATCAGTCCCACCACGCCCAAAGGTTTCCTGCGCAATTCCACTTTGCGGGACGCGTCATCCTCGATCACCTTGGCGGGAAGATCGAATTGCGAAAAATAATGGAACATCGCGGCCAGGCCGAAGGCTTCGCCGGTGGCGTCCGCCAGGGGCTTGCCCTGTTCCTGGGTGAGAAGCCGCGCCAACTCGCTGGCGTTGGCATGAATGATTGCGGCGATCGCCTGCAGCGCCTTCTTGCGCTCCGCCAGCGGCGTGGCGCTCCAGCCGGGAAATGCCGCCTTGGCGGCGGCGACAGCTTTTTCCAGTTGCGCTTTGGAGGCGCGCGGCGCCTCGGCCAGAACTTCCTCGGTCGCCGGATTGATCACGTCCATCTTGGCATCGCCATCTTCCAAACGGCCATTGATCAAAAGCTTGAATGTGCTCATCGGCAAACCTCCGGCAGAGTTTACGCGCGTAAAATTTCCCCGCCCGCCGCGATCTTTGCATGAATAAAGCCCGATGGCGAGGCGCGAGACATGAGCCTTATATATGTGTCAACCGCGCGCGTTGCCGGCGATGACCGAGAATGAAAAAGGGCAAGGAGCAAAGCTGCGCCACGACCGCAAATGTCACCAGCCCCACGCGCGATTGCTGATAGAGCAGGCCCACCGCCACGCTGCCCACCAGCCACCCCAAACCATAGCCGGCATAGAACAGACCAAAAGCCAGACCGCGCTTCTTGTCCGGCAGGATGCCCGCGACCAGCGCCTTGAACAGCGTGTCCTGGACAGCATAGCCCACGCCCCAAAGCGGCATCGCGATCAAGACCGGGACCAGCGAGCCCGAGAAAACCAAGGGCGTGAACAAGGCCGAGAGAAACACCGCAGCCAGCACCACGGTCATGCCGGCACGATCGAACAGCCGGCCCAGAAGCAGATTGGCGAAGATGCCGAAGCCGGTGGCGAAGGCCAGCGCCACCGGCATCCAGCTTTTGGAAATCAGCCCCGTGCTGACCAGATGAAAGGAGATCAGCTCATAACTCATCAATCCCGCGGCGAAGAACGCGCCGCCGGTCATGTAAAGCCAGAAGGCGGGCGTGAATTCCTGCTCAGTCGCGGTGGCGCCCTCGCCCAGATCAGCGGGCACTGGATAACCGATGCGGGCGATGGTGAGCGAGGCCAGCGCCAGCAGCGACGAAATCAAGAGCATGGCGTAAGCCATGTGATAACTGCCCCCGACGAACAGCACCGCCGCCATCAGCAGCGGACCCAGCGTCGCGCCCGTCTCATCCAGCGCGGTATTCACCGCGTATACCCAACCCCGGCCGAACCGCGCCGTGGTATAGGACAGCATGGATTCGATGGTGGGCTTGCGGATGGCGCGGCCGGTGCGTTCGGCCAGCATCAACAGGGCCGCGATCTGCCAACTGCCCGCCAGCGCCATGGCCGGAACCGCCAGAAGATTGATGGCATAGCCGACAAAGGAGATCGGCCAGTATTTGCCGGTCCGGTCGGCGACATGGCCCGCCACGGCGCGCAGGCTATAGCCCAGGAATTCGCCCAGCCCCGCAACAATGCTGATCAGCGCCGCGCTGGCGCCCAGACTTCCCAGGAACGGGCCATTGATGCTGCCGCCGCCTTCATAGGTGATGTCGGCGAAGAGGTTGACCACCCCCATGGTGAGCACAAAGCGAAAAGCGAGCGAATCCATCGCGCCTTTCAATCTTGCCGCCATCATTTGCGCATCATCTCCGTCTTGCGGAGCCTAGCGGGATTCCATGTCTCTTTCGCAGTGCACCCCTCCAGGCGGGTTCCGCGTTCCGTTGTGGTGGATTTGGGACCATTAAGTTGTTGATTTGTTCTTTGTCCCTTGTGTGGCCCCGCGGGAGTTCCCACTATTCGGCCAAGCCATGGGCAGGCATTATTGAAAATGCCGCCTTCAAGGAAACGGCCGGGGACTGCATGACCAACGGGAATCTGCTTCTGGCATCCCTGGATGAAGTGTTGGCGCAGGGCGAACGGCTTCTGCAGACCCTCTCCGACAGCCAATATGCCGGCAAAGTTCCAGAAGCGGACGCCTCCATCGGCGCGCATTACCGGCACAGCCTGGAACATTTCCAGTTGATGTTTGAAGCCTTGCAGCAGCCGGCTATCAACTACGACAACCGCGCGCGTGACGGCGCGCTTGAAAATGAGCGACTCCTGGCGCTGTCGCTCACCCGCGATTTCCGCCACGCCGCCCGTTTTCTCAGCCCCGCCCAGCTCGAACGTGCGATCGAAGCGCGTTGCCAGACTTCTTATAGCGACGCCGCTCCCGCTTCGGCCGCTTCCACCTTCGGGCGCGAACTGATGTATGCAGTGTCTCACGCGATTCACCATTATGCGCTGATCGCGCTGATCTGCCGCCTGCGGAAAATTCCCCTGCCGCAGAATTTCGGCCTAGCGCCTTCGACGCTCGAATATCTCAGACAAAGCGCATCGGCCTGAGCATGACCGCGCTGTCCTTCAGTATTGCGTTGGCCAAGGCGGGATCCCTTTTCTTCATGACTTTTGTTTCGGAAGACGCCGCCATGCTGGGAGGTGCCGCCTTGACGGCCACGGGATTGATGTCGACGCCGCTGGTGTTCGCGGCCTGTTTTCTGGGTATCTGGCTGGGCGATATGGGGCTTTATGCGCTGGCGCGGTATTTCGGCCGACCGCTGCTGGGTCGTCCCTGGGTCAAGCGGCGAATTGACGAGGAGCAACTGGCCAGAAGCGAGGCCTGGTTGAAGAAACGCGGGCCCTGGGTGTTGCTGGTGGTGCGTTTCGTTCCGGGTTTGCGGCTTCCCACCTATCTTCTGTCCGGCATGCTGGCGATGCCCTTCCTCTATTTTGCCGCCGCCACCGGCGTGATCGGGTTGGTATGGGTGGGTCTTCTGCTGGGGCTGGCGAAATTCCTGGGCGCCGCGGCCAGCAGCGGATGGATCAGCCTGATCTGGTCGCCCGTGTTCGGCATGGCCAAGCTCATTGGCGCCAGGGCCATGAATTGGAGCGCGCCCGACCGCATGGCCATGGCGGCGACGGCCATAGCCGCGGTGGCCATCCTTCTTGTGCTTCTTCGGCGCAGGAATGCGCTTTTCCGCAATCCGTCGATGCAACGCTGGCTGAAATGGGAATTCTGGCCGGCGCGTCTCTTTTATTTCCCGATTGGGGTCAATTATCTCCGCCTGGGCCTCAAATATGGCGGCTTCAATCTCCCCACCATCGCCAATCCCGGCATGTACACGGGCGGGTTGGTGGGTGAATCCAAGATCGCCACGCTCCAGCAATTGTCCAGGACCGCGAACGATTTTACCGCCCGCTCGAGCTTGATCAAGGCATCGGTGCCCGACCGGATGGAACGGCTCAAGGACATCTGTGCCGAGCAGCGGCTCGAATTGCCTCTGGTGTTGAAACCGGACGTGGCGCAGCGCGGTAGCGGCTTCAAGCTGGTCCGCGTCTGGGACGACGCGCGCGATTACCTGAATCAAGTCACAGAAGACGTGGTCGCACAGGAATATGCGCCCGGCCCCTGCGAAGCGGGCATTTTCTATTACCGCTTTCCCAATGAAGAGCGCGGCCGCATCTTCGCCATCACCGAAAAGATCTTTCCCACCGTCACCGGCGACGGAATACGCACGGTGGAGGAATTGGTGCGGGCGGATGCGCGGGCCGCCATCATGGCCAAAACCTATCTTCAGCGTCATCGCGCCATCCAGGGCACGGTGCTGGAGCCAGGCCAGACCCTGAAGCTGGTGGAAGCCGGCAATCACTGCCAGGGCTGCATCTTCCGTGACGGCATGCATGTGTGGAGCGATGCGCTGGAAACGCGGATCGATGAAATCTCCCGCACGGTGCCGGGCTTCTTCATCGGCCGTTATGACGTGCGTTATCCCGGCGAAGCCGACATCATGAAAGGCGAGAATTTCAAGATCGTGGAGTTGAACGGCGCTTCGTCGGAAGCCACCAGCATCTATGACGCGCGCAACTCGGTGTTCCGCGCCTATGCCACGCTCTTCAAGCAATGGGATCTGGTGTTCGCGATCGGTGCGGCCAACCGCAAGCTGGGCCATCGCCCCGCCACCATCGCGCTGCTCCGGGAAGAATGGCGCAAATATCAGGCGCGCAGCGCCTGCTATCCGCTGGCCGACTGACAGCAATGACGGGACAGAAAATGTCTCAACCTGTCGCAGACATCTTGGGCGTCCAGGCGTCGGTGATGCTGCGGGAACATTGTCACATTGCGGCAGCAGCGGGCGCGATATGTAAAGAAAGATTGGGTAAGCCTTCTTTCCTTTTGTTTCGCGTGGCGCTGGCGTAGGGTTGCGGGCATCGATCTATCGGTGGTCCCGGTATGAAGCGAAAACCCCTTTACGGCCGCGCTAACAGGCGGCGTTCGGCAACTTCGCGCGAGGGCGGGGAGCAGTTCGTCCCTTTTGCCTTTGACGATGTCGATCAGGGGCCGTCCCTTACCGCCCAACTCTGGCAGAAGACCAGGGCTTTCACGGCCCGGCATGACCGCATTGTTCCCGCCGGCCTGGCGATCTTGATTACATTGGGACTGATCGGCAGCTGGGTTCTGCTTCATCCCGCGCCCAAGGCGCTCACGCAATGGGATATCGACAACGCCGTAAAATACACCATCGACCATACCGATCCCGCGCCGGCCAAGACTACGGTTGCGGCCGCTGTCGTGGCGCCATCGGTGGTGCGTGTCGACGGCTACCTGTCGCCCGAGCACGCCGCGGAAGCCGCCAAAGCGCAGGCGGAAGAAGATCGCAAGAACCACATCAAGCCTTCACCCGACAAAACCGCGCCCTCAAAACCTACGCCGCCCAAGACCGCCGACGCCAAGGACGATGATCGTCCGGACTCCACCGGCTCAGGCGTGGTGATCGACGACAAGGGCGATATCCTCACCAATCTGCATGTGATCCATTCCACCGATCGCTGGGTGATCACGTTCTTCGATGGCAGCAAGTCGGATGCAGAAGTCGTCAATGTGATGCCGGAGAATGATCTGGCGGTGATCCGTGCCAAGACCAGCCCCGACGATCTCAAGCCCGCCACGCTTTCCTCGACGGCCGGTCTTTATCCCGGCGACACGGTGGTGGCGGTGGGCTTTCCCTTCGGCATCGGACCTTCGGTTTCGTCCGGCGTGGTGGCGGGGCTCAAGCGCGAATTCGACGATCCCGAGGACAAATCCACGCCTACGCTCAAAAACCTGATCCAGTTCACCGCGGCAGTGAATCCGGGCAATTCCGGCGGCCCCCTGGTCAACCGGGACGGCGAAGTGGTGGGCATCGTCACCGCCATCTATAATCCCACCGGCCAGCGTGTCTTTGCCGGCATGGCGTTCGCCGTGCCCATCGAGAATGCCGCCAAGGCGGTGGGCACCAATCCATTTTAATCGGGACCAGGAAGGACTGTCGGCATGGCCAGCGGCGCGCATCAGGGGTTGGAGCATCTTCTTTATGAAGTGAAGAAGATCGTGGTCGGCCAGGATCATTTCCTGGAACGCGTGCTGGTGGCGCTGCTTGCCAATGGCCATCTACTGGTCGAAGGCGTGCCGGGCCTGGCCAAGACGCTTACGGTTTCAACCTTGGCGCGCGCCATGCAAGGCAGCTTCAAGCGCATCCAATTCACTCCCGACCTGGTGCCCGCGGACCTGATCGGCACCCGCATCTTCAACCAGAAGAGCGGCGAATTCGCCACCGTGCTGGGCCCCGTCTTTGCCAATCTGGTCCTGGCCGACGAAATCAACCGCGCGCCCGCCAAGGTGCAGAGCGCGCTGCTCGAGGTGATGCAAGAGCGCCAAGTCACCATCGCCGGCGAGACGCACAAAGTGCCGTCTCCCTTCCTGGTGATG
>DATKPL010000081.1:0-2599 GCA_035524155.1 Rhizomicrobium sp. | reverse complement strand
AGCTTGAAGGCGATGGAGTCGGTCAAGGCCTCAAATGATGCATCCACGATGTTGGCCGACACCCCCACCGTGGACCAGCGGTTTCCCTTCCCGTCAACGCTTTCGATCATGACCCGCGTCACCGCCTCGGTGCCGGTGGTGAGGATACGCACTTTATAGTCCGCCAGTTTGAGGTCGCTGATCGCCGCGGAATAGCGGCCCAAATCCTTGCGCAAGGCGGCGTCCAGCGCATTCACCGGGCCGTTTCCGGTGGCGACGCTATGGATGCTCTGGCCCGCCACATCCAGTTTCACCACGCCTTCCGAAACCGTCACGAATTCGCCACGTGCGTTGCGGCGGCGGTCGACAATCACCTTGAAATTTTCGACCAGAAAATAATCCGGCACCTGGCCCAGCGCCCGGCGCGCCAGAAGTTCGAACGAGGCTTCGGCGCCGTCATAGGCATAGCCCAGATATTCGCGTTGTTTTACGTCGTCCAATAACCGCGAGACCCGCGCGTCCTGGGCATCGAGATCGATGCCCAGTTCCGCCAGCCGCGCCAGCACATTCGAACGCCCGGCCTGGTCGGAAACAAGAATCTTGCGGTTGTTGCCCACGCTTTCCGGCGGAACATGCTCATAGGTTCGGGGATCCTTGGTCACCGCCGAGGAATGAAGCCCGCCTTTGTGCGCAAAAGCCGATGGCCCCACATACGGCGCATGACGGTCCGGCGCACGGTTGAGAATCTCGTCCAGCAACCGTGACAATTGCGTGATATGCGCAAGACCGTCGCGGCTGACCCCGATCTCGAATTGCGAGGCGTAAGGCTCCTTCAGCATCAAATTGGGAATCAGCGAGCAAAGATTGGCATTGCCGCAGCGCTCGCCCAAACCATTGAGCGTGCCCTGGATCTGCCGCGCGCCACCGCGCATCGCCGCCAGGCTTACCGCCACCGCCTGTTCGGTGTCGTTATGCGCATGGATGCCGAGTTTCGCGCCCGGCAGTTTCGCCTTCACCTCCGAGACGATGCGGTAGACATCCTCCGGCAAGGTCCCGCCATTGGTGTCGCAAAGAACAATCCATTCCGCCCCCGCCTCATGCGCCGCCTTGATGCACTCGAAGGCATAGGCGGCATTGGCCTTGGTGCCGTCGAAGAAATGTTCGGCGTCGAACAAGGCTTCGCGCTTTTTCGTCCGCGCCGCTTCGATGGAGCGGGCGATGTTCTCGATATTCTCTTCGCGGGGAATCTCCAGCGCCACATCCACTTGGTAATCCCAGCTTTTGCCGACCAGGCAGACGGCATCGGCGGCCGCGTCGAGCACGGACGCCAATGCCGGATCGTTGGCGGCGCTGCGTCCCGACCGCTTGGTCATGCCGAAGGCGGTAAAGCGCGCGCGTTTGAGCGGCGGCCGCTCGGAAAAAAACGCTGTGTCGGTGGGATTGGCGCCGGGCCAGCCGCCTTCGATGTAATCCAGACCGAGTGCATCCAGCGCCAGCGCGATCTGGCGCTTGTCCTCGACCGAGAAATCGACCCCCTGGGTCTGCGCCCCGTCGCGCAAGGTGGTGTCGAATATATATAGGCGTTCCCGGCTCACCGTTTGACCTCCCAGGTCGTGCCTTGCGGGCCGTCTTTCAGCACAATGCCCTTGGCCAAAAGCGCGTCGCGGATGCGGTCGCTTTCAGCGAAATTCTTGTCCGCCCGCGCCTTCTGGCGCGCCGCAATGGCGTCGGCGATCTCCACTTCGTCCACCTTGGGCTTGAGCGTGATCTTCATCGCCACATTGGAGAAACCCAGGAAGCCCAATCCGCCCGCCAGCGCCAGCGGCTTGGCCTGGTGCAACGATGCAATCGCCTGCGGCGTGTTGAGATCGTCGCGCAGCGCCTCGAAGAAGGCGGCATCGGGCGCCGGATCGGCCAGCGGTTCGGTCACCTCATACCAGCGTTCCAATGTCTTCCAGCTTTCGCGCAAACCGGCCAAGGTAAAGTCGATCGGCTGGCGGTAATGGCTGCGCAGCATGTTGAAGCGCAGCACCTCGCCCGGCCAGTCGGCCAAGAGATCGCGGATGGTGAAGAAATTGCCCAGCGACTTGGACATCTTCTCGCCTTCAACCTGCAGGAAGCCGTTATGCATCCAGATTTTCGCCAGAGCATGGCCGTGATGGGCGCTTTCGCTTTGCGCGATCTCGTTCTCGTGATGCGGGAACATCAGGTCGATGCCGCCGCCATGAATGTCGAAGGTCTCGCCCAGATATCTGCCCGACATGGCCGAGCATTCGATATGCCAGCCCGGACGCCCGCGCCCCCAGGGCGACTCCCAACCCGGCAATGACGCTTCCGACGGCTTCCACAGCACGAAATCCATCGCGTTCCTTTTGTAGGGTGCCACCTCCACCCGCGCGCCGGCCAGCATCTCGTCCAGGCTGCGGCGCGACAGCTTGCCGTAATCGGGCTTGGACGAGATATCGAACAGCACATGACCTTCCGCTTCATAGGCGTGGCCGTTCACGACCAGCGTTTCGATCATCGCCACCATCTCGGCAACATGCTCGGTGGCGCGCGGCGAGACGGTGGGCGGCAGATTGCCCAAGGCCGCCATGTCCTCGTCATAGATGCGCGCGGT
>DATKPL010000080.1:0-3516 GCA_035524155.1 Rhizomicrobium sp. | reverse complement strand
GCCGCCGCACCCGGAGCCGCCGCTGCAACCGCAACGGGAGCCGCCGCCGAGACGCCCCACTTTTCTTCGAGCAGCTTCGAAAGCTCGGCGGCTTCCAGAACCGTCAGCGCGGAAAGCTCGTCAACGAGCTTGGAAAGATCGGCCATATTGGTGTGTCCTCTAACTGTACATCTGATGGGGTGAGTGCAAGGCCGCGTGTGCGGCCGATAGGGTCAGGCTGCTTCCGCCTCGTCCTTCTTGGCATAGGCCGCGAAGACCCGCGCGAGCTGGCCGGCCGGGGCCTGGAGGACGCCGGCGATGCGGGTGGCGGGGGTGGCAATCATCCCCAGCAATCCCGCGCGCAGCGTATCCAGCGACGGCAGTTCGGAAAGCGCCTTCACCCCATCCGCATTCAGCGTCTGGGTGCCGAGGGCACCGCCGATAACGACAAACTTCTCGTTGGTCTTGGCGAACTCGACAGCAACCTTCGATACTGAAACGGGGTCGCGCGCCCAGGCGAGCGCGGTTGGCCCCTTCAGCAGCGGCTTGATGCCGTCGAACTTGGTCCCATCCAGGGCGAGGAGGGCCAGCCGGTTCTTCGCGACTTTGAAATTCGCCCCGGCCGCGCGCATACGCCTCCGCAAATCCGTCACTTCGGCAACCGTAAGCCCGTTATTGCGGGTAACGACCACCATTGACGTATCGGCGAAGACGGCGGCGAGCGACGAGATGAATTCCCGCTTCTCCGTACGGTCCAAATCCCGTCTCCTTTGTGGCCGGGGGCGTTGCCGCCGCCGGCCGGGTTGCCAATGGATCGTTTTCTTACGAGAACGATCCGGTTCGCCTGTCCTTATTCAAAGGCGGACCCACCAGATTTTTTAAATCCGGCTTCCCGTCTCCCACGCGCGGAGTGCTCTCCATTAAGGCTTTCCCGTGAAAGCCACGTGCGGTCTCGGACAGGTTCGGCGCCGGGTTTTTCCGGCGCCTGCCCGCCGGCGGTTGCCCGCCGGCGTATTGGTTCAGCCGCCCGCGAGGCTCGCGACGTCCACCCGGACGCCGGGGCCCATCGAGGAGCTGACGGAAACTTTCTGCAAATACGTGCCCTTGGCGCCGGTGGGCTTGGCTTTCTGAATGGCGTCCACCAGGGCGCGGATATTCTCCATCAGCTTGTCATCGGCGAAGCTGGTCTTGCCGACGCCGGCATGAATGATGCCGGCCTTTTCGGCGCGGAACTCCACCTGGCCGGCGCGGGCGGCGGCGACCGCGCCCTTCACGTCCATGGTGACGGTGCCGAGCTTGGGGTTCGGCATCAGGCCGCGCGGGCCCAAAATCTTACCCAAGCGGCCGACCAGGCCCATCATGTCGGGCGTGGCGATGCAGCGGTCGAACTGGATGTCGCCGGCCTGCACCTTTTCCGCCAGATCCTCGGCGCCGACCACGTCGGCGCCGGCGGCGGCGGCTTCCTCGGCCTTGGCGCCGCGGGCGAACACGCCGATGCGGACGGTTTTGCCGGTGCCGTTCGGCAGGCTGATCAGGCCGCGCACCATCTGGTCCGCATGGCGCGGATCGATGCCGAGATTCATCGCGATTTCAACGGTTTCGTCGAATTTCGCCTTGGCGTTCTGCTTCACCAGCGCCACCGCGTCCGGCAGCGGGTAGTTCTTGCTGCGATCCACCGCGGCGCGGGCGGCCTTCAGGCGCTTGTTATGTGCCATCGGATCAGCCCTCCACCACGGTGAAGCCCATGGAGCGGGCGGAGCCGGCCAGCATGCGCACGGCGCCTTCGACGTCGTTGGCGTTCATGTCCACCATCTTGGACGCGGCGATTTCCCGCAGCTGGGTGGTGGTGACGCGGCCGACGGAGGCTCCCTTGCCGGGGGTGGTCGAACCTTTCTCCACCTTGGCGGCCTTCTTGATGTAGTACGAGTTCGGCGGCGTCTTGGTGATAAAGCTGAAGGACCGGTCGCCGAAGGCCGTGATGACGATGGGCACCGGCATGCCGGGCTCCATATTCTGCGTGCGGGCGTTGAACTCCTTGCAGAACTGCATGATGTTCAGGCCGCGCTGGCCGAGTGCCGGGCCAACCGGTGGGCTGGGGTTCGCCTTGCCGGCGGGTATTTGCAGCTTGATGTAGCCGACGATCTTCTTTGCCAATCCTGCCTCCTTCGGGCGCAGGACCGTGGTGCAAACGGCACAAACGAGCCGGACCGGCACTCGCCGGGCAGCCGCCCTGCCTCCCACGTTCCAAAATGAGGGGCGGGATATCGGTCACGATGGGCGATGTGTCAAGCAGAAAGACTGTGCCGCGCAGCGCTTGCGAGGGCGGCGGCACGCCGCTGGGGGTCTGGGGGCAAAGCCCCCGGTTCTTAAGGGTTCAACCCATCATGCGTATTCATCCAGATGCCATGCGGACTGCGGCCGACCGTGATGCGCTCCACCGCGCCGGTTTCCGGGTCGATTACCCCCACCGACTGGGCGAACCGCAGCGCCGCCCAGATCTTGCCGTCCGGCGCGAATTCCAGATCGTCCGGGCCGCCAGGCACGTCCAGCGTGCGCTTCACCTGCAGCGTCTCAGGGTCGATCACCGATATCGTGCCGGCGACGCGGTTGGTGGCGTAGAGCCACTTCTTGTCTGGGCTCAGGAACATGGTGTGGGCGCCCTTTCCCGTAGCGATCGTCTGCACGACACGGCCGGTGGCGGGATCCACGACCGCGATGTGGGCCTCGCCCATGCAGCCGACCAGCACATGATCGTTCAGCCAGAGAACGCCGGCCGGGGTGCTGCAGACATGCTGGTTCCAGGCCACCGCGCCGGTCGCGGTGCGTATGGCGATCAGCCGGTCGGTGCCCTGCAGGCTGACGAACACGATTTCTGAGTCGGGGCTGTAGGCGATGTGGCTCGGCATGGTGCGCGCCGGCACGCGATGCAGCAAAGCGAGCGTGCCGGCGTCGTAAATGTCGATCTGATTGCGCGCCAGGCCGGCGGTGGTGAGCATTTTGCCGTTGGGACTATATTGCAATTGATACGGATCGCTGACGGTAACGCGCCGCTGCAGCGCGCCGGTGCGCGGATCGAGGAAGAACAGCGAATTGCCGCGCGTGTCGCCAACGACAAGGGATTTGTGGTCCGGGCTCAGCACCAGATGGTGCGGCTCGCGCAACAACGGGATGGTTTTCACGACCTGGTGGGTGGCGAGGTCGATAACGCTGATATCGGCGTCGTTGGAATTGACCACGAATACGCGCGGCGCCGCGGCGGCGAACGCGGGCAGTAGCGCCACGCCGAGAATACTGAGAATGCCTCGCAATCCACGCATGAAGGGTCGCCGTTCCAAGTGCCGGCGCGGTGTTACGGGATGGCGGCCGCGTCGGGCAAGCCTGAGGCAAGGCTGGTTTTTGCGGCGCCGGTGCGATAAGGCCACCAACGGAAGCGATTGAAGTCTGGTGGCTTCCCTGGTCTTCAAAACCAGTGGCCCGCGCATAGCGGGCGGTGGGTTCGATTCCCATCCGCTTCCGCCACGCGGCAGGCGCTTAAGA
>DATKPL010000079.1:0-5138 GCA_035524155.1 Rhizomicrobium sp. | reverse complement strand
GCTTGCCGTGGTGATCGACAAGCCTTTTGCATTGTCGGCGGACGAAGCCCGGCAGGTGATCGGATCGGCGCGCGCACGCAGGCTTTCATTGAGCGCCTATCATATCCGGCGCTGGGACAGCGAATGCCTGACACTTCAGGCGCTGATGGCGAGGAACGAATTGGGCCGCATCCTGCGTTTCGAATCCCGCCTGGAACGCTGGCGGCCCGAACCCAAGGGCGGCTGGAAGGAGCGCGGCGTGGCAGACGAGGGCGGCGGCCTGCTCTACGACATCGGCAGTCACCTGATCGATCAGGCGCTTTATCTGTTCGGACCGGTGCGCGATGTCTATGCCGAGCTGGATCAGCGGCGTCAGGGCGTGGAAAGCGATGATGATGTGTTTGTAGCACTGACGCACCAGAATGGCGTGCGCGCGCATCTCTGGACCGGATGCCTCTCTGCCCAACAGGGCGCGCGCATGCGGGTGATGGGCGATCGCGCCGCCTTCGTGAAACAGCTTGGCGATATTCAAGAGGCTGCCTTGCGCACGGGCGAGCGGCCGGATCGTCCCGGCTGGGGCGAGGAACCTCCCGAACGCTGGGGCATCCTCAGCGATGGCGTGACGTCACGGGCGGTGAAAAGCGAGCCCGGCGCCTACCGGAAATTCTATGACGGCATGGTGCGCTCTCTGCGAGACGGTGCGCCGCCGCCGGTCGATCCGCAAGATGCCGTGCGCGGACTCGAGATCATCGAAGCGGCGCGGCAATCGGCGGCGAAACGCCGTGTCGTGACCCTGACCTAGGCCCGCACGCCGTCAATCCAAGTGGCACACACATTCAGCGCATCATCGGCGGCGACCAGACTGGCGCGCATGCCCTTGGCGATTTCGCCATAGCGATCGCTCAAACCCAGGAACGAGGCCGGCGCGCGGCTGGCCATCGTCACCGCCTCATGAAGATCGCGCCCCAGCATCGTCATGGCGTTGCGAACCGCGCGGCTCATGTCCATGGCCGAGCCGGCCAATGTGCCATTCTCGTTCATGCAGACGCCGTCCTTGACCATGATGGTGGCGCCCTGCAATTGGAACGAGGTGAGGCCGGTGCCGACATTGGACCAGGCATCCGTCACCAGCATAAAGCGGTCATGTGCTTTCAATTTTAGCGCCAGTTTCAGTACATCGGGATGGACATGACGGCCATCGACGATGATGCCGCAATAGCTGGCCGCCTCCGACAGGGCAGCGCCCACCACCCCCGGCTCGCGCGCCGTCAGCGGCGACATGGCGTTGAACAAATGGGTAAAGCCGGTGACGCCATGCGCCAGCGCTTTTTGCATGACGTCATAAGTGGCGTTGGTATGGCCGGCGGCCACGATCACGCCCGCCCCGGTCAGGCGGGCGATCATGTCCGGGGTGGTCATTTCCGGGGCCAATGTCACCAGCGTTTTCGCCGTCTTGAGCGAGCCCAGAAGCGCGACGGCTTCGTCATCCAGGGTGCGGAATTGCGCTTCATCGTGCACGCCCTTGCGGGCCGGACTGAGGAACGGGCCCTCGATATGAATGCCCAGTACGCCGGGTACGCCTTCCTCGGTGGCGGCAGCGACCGCCTCGATGGCCCGCTTCACCTTGCCGAGATCATCGCTGATCAGGGTGGGTAGAAAGCCGGTGGTCCCGAATTTGCGATGCGCCGCACCGATGGTGCGGATGGTCTCGACCGACGGATCGTCGTTGAACAGCACGCCGCCGCCGCCATTGACCTGGGTGTCGATGAAACCCGGCAGCAGCCATGCGCCTTTGAGGTCGTGAAGCGGTGCGGCTTCCCGTCCGGCATCTTCCCCGCTGACAATGTCGGCGATCCAGCCATCCTCGATGACCAAGGCTCGGTCATCGAGAACTTGGCCCTGCGACACAATGCGGCCATTGATCAGCGCTTCGCGCATCAGAAGGTCTCCGTCACCTTTTTAAGGTGAGGCGGGCGGTCGGGATCGAAGCCGCGCGCCGAGGCCAGCTCCGCCGCCCAGCGATAAAAGCTCTGGATGAACAGGATCGGCGCCGCCGCTGCGCCGGCCCGAATTGTGGGAAGCCGGGATACGCCGGGCACTTCCGCTCCCGCCAAAAGGACACGCGCGCCGGACGCGGACAAATCGCGCGCCAAGGCCTCCATGCCCGCGCGCGTTTCATCATCCTGGACGAACATCAACGCCGGAAGCGTTTGCTGCATAAGGGCCATGGGGCCATGGCGGACTTCCGCGCCGCTGAAGGCTTCGGCATGAAGACCGCAGGTCTCTTTGAATTTCAGTGCCGCTTCCTGCGCCACCGCCAGACCCAGGCCGCGTCCCAGCACGAAGAGATTGTGCGCCGGCGTCAATATCTCGACCATGGCCCGCCAATCGCATTGCCAGGCTTGCCTGAGTTGAGAAGGCAAATCCCCAATATCGGCCGCCAGCGCGTCATCGTCGCTCCACTGCGCCACCAGATGCAGCGATGCTGCCAGAGCGCAGATGTAGGACTTGGTCGCGGCCACGCTGGTCTCGGGTCCGGCGCGGAGCGGGATCACATGATCCGCAGCGTCAGCCAGCGGTGAATCTTCTTGATTGACCATCGCCATCACCAGTGCGCCCGATTCCCTGGCGGCGGACGCGGCCGCCAGCAGATCGGGACTGCGCCCGGATTGTGAAATCACCAGGAACAGGCAGCGGTTCAAGTCCTGACGCACGCCATAAACCGAGCTGATCGAGGGCGATGCGGATGAGGTGAGAAGCCCCAGCCGGGTTTCGATCAGATAGCGCGCATAGGTCGCGGCGTGGTCCGAGCTGCCGCGTGCGCAGGTGAGGACCGCGCGGGGATGAACGTCCCGCAATGCCGCAGCGATCTTCGACAGGTGCGCGGAATCCTTATCCAGTTGCGCCTGCACGCGCTCTGGCGCTTCCTCTGCCTCCCGGGCCATGGCGGATCTGTTCATGCCGCCATTTTGGACTGTTCTTCGGTTCTGCGCCATTGTCATGACGCCACGCGCGAGCCGGCATGCGCGGTGGCACAAGCTGGCCGTTGATGTCATATTGAAGCGGCGGAAATTTGCCGTAGATCGTTCAGGGCGTGACATTGAAGAAGACCGATACCGGGCGGGACGGCAATTCCATCGAAACTTTGGTCCTTGTGGCGCCGTTGGACGGCTGGGCCGCGGCTTTGGCGGAAGTGCCTGATCCCGTCTTTGCCGAACGGATGATGGGCGATGGCATCGCCATTGACCCCACCTCATCAATGCTGTGCGCGCCTTGCGACGGCGAGGTGATGCTGCTGCACGCGGCGCGCCATGCCGTCACCCTGCGCGCCGCCAACGGTGCGCAAATTTTGATGCATGTGGGGCTCGACACCGTGGCCCTCGGCGGAGAGGGTTTCTCGGCCCATGTGCGCCAAGGCCAGAACGTGAAGGCCGGCGACAGGCTGATCTCCTTCGATCTTGAAAAGCTGGGCCGGTCCGCGAAAAGCCTGATCACGCCCATGGTGATCGCCAACAACGATGATTTCGCCATCGAATGGCGATTGGAGAATCAAGCCGTGAAGCGCGGCCAGGAGGTGGCCCGTGTCCGCCGGCTCGGCAGAGCATCGGCCGCTGTCATTGGAGGGCAGACAGTTCGCCGCGATCTGGTCGTTTCCCTGGCGCACGGCCTTCATGCCCGTCCGGCGGCGCGCCTGGCCGACCTGGCGAAGTCTTTTTCCGCCGATATCGCGGTGGAATTCGGAGTACGGCGCGTCAATCTGCGCAGCCCCGTTGCGGTGATGGGGCTGGGGCTTGGCAAAGGCGCCTCGATCAGCCTGGTCGCGATGGGCAGGGATGCCGATGCCGCCATTGCCGCGATCGCCGCGCTGGTGGAAAGCGGCATGGACGAAGCGGGCGACGCGCCGACGATCGGCGCCGTCATTGCCTCCGCACCGGAAGAGGCCGGCGTGTTTGCCGGCGTGCGCGCCGCACCCGGGCTTGCCTTGGGCACAGCCGTTCACTTCACCCATGCCGAGATCGTAGTCGCGGAAGCGGGCAAGGGCGTTCCCCACGAAGGCAGGCGGCTTGACCATGCCATCGTCTCGGTAAGAGCCAAGCTCACAGAGGCCGTACGCAAGGACCGGTCCGCCATTCTGGCGGCGCATCTGGCCTTTCTGGACGATCCGGAGCTGGCGGCGGAAGCAGGCCGCTTGATCACCCAGGGCAAGAGCGCAGGCCATGCCTGGCGCGCGGCGATCGAAACCCAGGTGACGGTGCTCAAGGGGTTGAAAGACGCGCGCTTTGCCGAACGGGTAGCGGACCTCATCGATATTGAACGCCAGGTCCTGGCTGCGCTGGGTGATGTAAAGGCCCAGTCCCCCATCGCATTGCCCGATAACGCAATCATATTGGCGGATGACCTTCTGCCCTCGGAATTTGTAGCGCTGGATGCTGGTCGGCTGGCGGGCATTGCATTGGCAAAGGGCGGCCCAACCTCTCATGTCGCGATCCTTGCCGCGACCATGAACATTCCCATGCTGGTGGCGTGCGGCCAGACGCTGCTTTCGATCCCGAATGGCACGACATTGTTGCTGGATGGCGAGCGCGGCACGCTGGTCGCCGATCCTGATCCTATCCTGGTCGAACGCGTGGAGCGCGACATCGCCGCACGCCGGGAGGCGCACCAGGCAGCCCAGGCGCAGGCGCATCAGCTTTGCCAGACCAAAGACGGCGCGCGCATCGAGATCAACGCCAATCTGGGCTCGCGCTATGACGCGGTTGTAGCCATGGCGGCAGGCGCGGAAGGCTGCGGCTTGCTCCGAACGGAGTTCCTGTTCCTGGATCGCGAGTCCCCTCCCGATGAAAGAGAGCAGGCCGAGGTTTATGGCGCTATCGCCGAGACATTGGAGGGGAAGCCTCTCACCATCCGCACCCTGGATATCGGCGGCGACAAGCCAGCGCCGTATCTGCCTTTCCCTGTGGAAGAAAATCCGGCCCTGGGCCTGCGCGGCGTGCGGGTCAGCCTGTGGCGGCCCGATCTTCTGGCGGTCCAGTTGCGCGCCATTCTTCAAGCTGTGCCGCCGGCACAATGCCGGATCATGGCACCCATGGTCGCGAGCCTTTTCGAATTGCACCAGGTGCGCCACGCACTCAACCGCGCCCGCGCCGAACTTGGCGTCG
>DATKPL010000078.1:0-5989 GCA_035524155.1 Rhizomicrobium sp. | reverse complement strand
GCGCTAAGGAGCGGTATAACCCATCCATAAGCTATTGATTCGGCTAACATAGAGGTACGGCGCTCAACCTATGATTGCGGGCGTTTGACTCTGGGTTTTCGCTGCCTATAGTGCGCCGCCTTTCGAGAACCCAAGGACGCCAGAGAAGCATGAGCAAGCGCGCAAATTCCAAATACAAAATCGACCGCCGCATGGGCGAGAATATCTGGGCCCGCCCGAAGAGCCCGGTCAACAAGCGCTCCTATGGTCCGGGCCAGCACGGTCAGCGCCGCGCCAAGAAGCTCTCCGACTATGGCACCCAGCTTCAGGCCAAGCAGAAGCTCAAGGGCTATTACGGCAACATCACCGAGCGGCAGTTCCGCAAATACTACCAGGACGCTTCGCGCCGCCCCGGCGACACCGGCGAGAACATGATCGGCCTGCTCGAGAGCCGCTTGGACACCGTGGTCTATCGCTCGAAATTCGTGCCCACGCCGTTTGCCGCCCGCCAACTGGTGAACCACGGCCATGTGAAGGTCAATGGCCGCCGCGTGACCATCGCCTCGTGCCAGTTGAAGCCCACCGACACCTTGGAGCTTTCACCCAAGGCACGCGAGATGGCGCTGGTCTTGGAAGCCTCCAAGAGCGCGGAACGCGACACGCCCGATTACATCGAGGTCGATCACGGCAAGATGACGTCCAAGCTGCTGCGCACGCCCAAGCTGGCGGATGTGCCGTATGCCGTGCAGATGCATCCGCATCTCATTGTGGAATTCTACTCGCGCTAGTGAGCCGTCGGCGCGCCGTTGGCGCGTGAGCATGTCCGGTGGACATGCGAAAGATGGCGAACGCCGCGAGCACGAGCGAGCGGCTCGGACCCATTCTCAGACTGCAAAGCCCGCAAGCTTGCTTGCGGGCTTTTTCTTTTGCGCCCGAAGATTAAGTTACGTGCGCGGGCGGAGAGCGGCGACGCATGAGTTATCGATTGTATGGCGATCTGGGATCAGGCGTCTTCTCGGCGGAAGCCGCACTGGCGGAGGCCGGTGCGCCCTATGAATTCGAGCTGATTTCACTCGACAAGGGCGAGCAGAAGGAACCGCGATTCTTGAGCCTCAATCCCAGCGGCAAGATTCCCGCGCTGCGCCTGCCCGAGGGCGAGATCGTCACGGATCGCTGGCGATCCTGCTTACCCTGGCCGATCATTTCCCGCAGAGCGGTCTTTTGCCGGCGCAAGGAGCGCCCGCCCGCGCCACGGCCTATCGCTGGCTGGCCTTCATGGCGAGCGAGATCTATCCCTTTGTCGAAATCGCCGATTATCCCGCCCGCTTTGTGCCGCAAGGCTCCGCCGCCGAGGCCCTGAAACAGGTGGCCATCGCGCGCATTCGCGAAAGGCTGCTTCTGATCGAACGCGTCGTGGCCGGGCCGTTCCTGCTGCCCGGCGGCTTTTCGCTATTGGATATTTATGCGGCCATGTTCTCGCGCTGGAGCATCGGCGCCGTGTGGCGCGACCAGAACCTGCCGCAGCTTACGCGGTTGGCCAAAGCCGTGTCTCAGCGCCCGGCGATTGCGCCAGTGTGGAAGCGCCATTTCGAGCGGGGCTAGTCTTTTGCTCTCTGGCGGCGTCGCTCGTCGCTCATGGGCGTCATGCCCACATCGCTTCTCGCGACCAAATACGTACGCCCCGATAATGGGATCGGCTAGACCACCGGCTCCAGCGCGATGCCGCGCTCGGCAAGGAAGGGGCGAAGCTCGTCGGCTTCGAACATCTCGCGCAGGATATCGGCGCCGCCCACGAATTCGCCCTTCACATAAAGCTGGGGGATGGTGGGCCAGTTGGAGAAGTCCTTGATCCCCTGGCGCACAACGGGGTCGGCCAGGACGTCGACGGCTTTGAACTTCACGCCCAGATGGGAAAGAATCTGCACCGCCATGGAGGAGAAACCGCATTGCGGGAAGACCGGCGTACCCTTCATGTAAAGCAGCACGTCGTTGCTCTTCACATCTTCGGCAATGCGCGCCTGGACATCGGACATGGGGTGGACCCTTTGCAAGACCGGTTTGATCTAAGCACCCCCCGCCGCAAGGTCAAGGCGCGGTAATGGCTTCCACTCTTAACTTTGATATGGCCCGCTTGCTGGAAGGGATTTCCCGCAAGGAATTGGAGGCGCGGGCGGCGAAATTGTCTGCCGCCTATCGCGCCGGGGGAACCTCGGCGGTGGTTGCCGACCGCATGGATGCCCTGGCCTATCTGGTGGCGCGGTTTCCCGCTACCCATGCCGCGGCCCAGGCTGTGCTGCAAAGAACGCTTGAAGTCGTGCCGCAATTCTCACCTGAGAGCCTGCTGGATGTGGGCGCGGGCCCAGGCACAGTGGCGTTGGCGGCGCAATCGGCATGGCCGTCGCTCGATACGGTCACCTTGCTTGAGCCCAATGCGATATTTCGCAAGCTCGCGGAAGAATTGTCGCCCTGCGCCAGGATCATGGCTGGCGGGTTGAAAGGCGCGCTACCGTCCGCCGATCTGGTGACGGCTGGCTATGTGCTGGCGGAGTTGGGCCCCGCGCAGATTCCGCAAGCGGCGCGAGAGTTATGGCAGGCGGCAAAGGCGATGCTGGTTTTGATCGAGCCCGGCACGCCGGAAGGCTTTGCCCGCATCCGCGCCGCGCGCGAAGCGCTTATCGACGCGGGCGCGCATGTCGTGGCGCCGTGCACACACGACCGAGCATGTCCCATGTCCGGCGATGATTGGTGCCATTTCTCGCAACGCCTGGCGCGTTCGCGCGATCACATGATCGTGAAAGCGGCTTCGGTGCCTTTCGAGGACGAACGCTATGCTTATCTGGCGGTGTCGCGCGTGCCTCTCAGACATGCGTCGGCACGCATCGTCAAGCCGACCATTGAGCAGAAGCCGGCGATCCTGCTGCCGTTGTGCGACGAGTCGGGGCTACGCATCGAAACGGTACCGCGCCGCGACAAGGAGAAATTCCGTGCCGCACGCAAGAAAGGCTGGGGCGACTTGTTTTAGTCCTTGGCGCCGGTGGTGAGTTGCAGGGCGTGCAAGGTGCCACCCATATGGCCCTTGAGCGCGGCATAGACCATCTGGTGCTGCGCCACGCGGGTTTTTCCCTTGAAGGCAGTCGAGCTGACGATGGCGGCGAAATGATTATCGTCGCCGGCCAGGTCGCGAATCTCGATATCGGCGTCAGGGAAGGCTTCCCTGATGTGCGCCTCGATCTCGCTGGCTTTCATGCCCATGATATAGTCCTCAAGTAGCGAAGCGGTAGGACATAAAAAGAACCTTTAATTGGTAAGGGGAATTTCTTCCCGCGACATGTAACGCGGGAACCAGCCTTCATGGCCGTCACGCAGCTGCTTTAGGCTCACCCGGTCCTTGTCGTTGATGACGATGGCGTCGCCACCGGTCTTGCCCAGCTCGGCCACCGGGATAGCGGCCGCGCGCGCCTCCGCGACGATCTTTTCGGCTTCCGCAAACGGTGCGGCGATCAGATAGCGACCCTGGTCTTCGCCAAAGAAAAAGGCGATCGCATCCGCCAGCGAGGCCTGGCCGATGGTGGCGCCGATGCCGTCCTTGAACGCCATCTCGGCGATCGCCACCAGCAAGCCGCCATCCGAAACGTCATGCACGGTGTCGACACGGCCTTTCTCGATCAGGCCACGCACGAAATCGCCGTGGCGGCGTTCGGCTGCGAGATCCACCGGGGGCGCGCCGCCTTCCTCCTTGCCTTCGATTTCGCGCAGATAGATGGACTGGCCTAGGTGACCTTTGGTTTCGCCGATCAGGATGATCACATCGCCTTCGCGCCTGAAGCCCATGGTGGCGCGTTTGGCGACGTCCTTGATCAGGCCTACGCCGCCGATTGCAGGGGTGGGCAGGATGCCTTCGCCATTGGTCTCGTTATAGAGCGAGCAATTGCCGCCGATCACCGGGAAATCGAGCGCCCGGCACGCCTCGCCGATGCCTTCGATCCCGGCCACGATTTGCCACATGATCTCGGGCTTTTGCGGATTGCCGTAATTGAGATTGTCGGTCACCGCCATGGGCAGCGCGCCCGATGCGGTCAAGTTGCGCCAGGCCTCTGCCACCGCCTGCTTGCCGCCTTCGAACGGATCGGCCAGGCAATAGCGCGGCGTGACATCGGTGGTGATGGCCAGCGCCTTTTTGGTGCCATGCACGCGCACCACCGCGGCATCGCTGCCCGGCGGCTCAACCGTGTCGTTCATCACGCTGTGATCATATTGCTCCCAGACCCACCGGCGCGACGCCATGTCCGGCGCGGCCAGGATTTTCGCCAGCGACTGGGAAATGGGCCGCTTCTTGTCGTACACCACCTCTTTCACGACCGGCGCTCGTTTGACGAATGGCCGCTCATAAACCGGGGCTGCATCCGACAGCGACGTGACCGGAATATCGGCCACGATCTGGCCCTTGTGCCTGGCGATGAAGCGATGGGTGTCGGTGGTCTTGCCGATCACGGCGAAATCCAGCTCCCATTTGCGGAAGATTTTTTCCGCTTCATCTTCGCGGCCGGGCTTCAGCACCGCCAGCATGCGTTCCTGGCTTTCCGAGAGCAGCATTTCGTAAGCCGTCATGTTCTCTTCGCGCTGGGGCACCTTGTCGAGATCGAGCTCGATACCGCTGCCGCCCTTGTCGGCCATTTCTGCCGATGATGACGTCAGCCCCGCCGCGCCCATGTCCTGGATGGCGATGATGGCGTCGGTCGCCATCAATTCCAGGCAGGCTTCCAGCAAAAGCTTTTCGGTAAAGGGATCGCCGACCTGCACGGTGGGGCGCTTCTCTTCGCTGTCCTCGTTGAATTCGGCGGACGCCATGGTGGCGCCATGGATGCCGTCGCGTCCCGTCTTGGAGCCGACATAAACCACGGGGTTGCCCGCGCCCTTAGCGGCAGAGAGAAAAATCTTATCCGTGCGCGCCAGGCCCACGCACATGGCGTTGACCAGAATATTGCCGTTGTAGGAGCGGTGGAAGTTCACTTCGCCGCCCACCGTGGGCACGCCCATGCAATTGCCATAGCCGCCGATGCCGGAGACGACACCGGACACAAGGTGCCGTGTCTTGGGATGATCCGGCTCGCCAAAGCGCAGCGCATTCATCATGGCGATGGGACGCGCGCCCATGGTGAAGACGTCGCGCATGATGCCGCCCACACCCGTGGCCGCGCCCTGGTAAGGCTCGATGAAACTCGGATGGTTGTGGCTTTCCATCTTGAAGATGGCGGCATCGCCGTCGCCGATATCGATCACACCGGCATTCTCGCCCGGGCCCTGGATCACCTGGGGACCCTTGGTGGGCAGCTTCTTCAAATGCGCGCGGGTGGATTTGTAGGAGCAATGCTCGCTCCACATCACACTGAACACGCCCAGCTCCACCAGATTGGCGTCGCGGCCAAGCAGGCCCTTGATGCGGGCATATTCTTCGTCCGAGAGGCCATGCTCGCGGATCAGTTCGGGCGTGATCTCAGGCATAAAATCCCCCGCCCCCGGTGGGAGGGGGCAAATGGTTCGAGCGAAGCGAGAAACATTTGGGGGAGGGGGGCACATCGTTACCCCTCCCCCACTCGAACGCTTGGCGTTCTCGCGCCCCCTCCCTCAAGGGAGGGGGGAAATCCAAATCGGCTGCGTCAATCACGATAACGCCTCGATCAAACTCTGGAACAGGGCGCGGCCGTCGCTGCCGCCGGTAATGGGATCCACCACGCGCTCGGGATGAGGCATCAGGCCCAGCACATTGCGCTTCTGGTTGAGGATGCCGGCGATATCGCGCGCCGAACCATTGGGATTGTCCCGATAGCGGAACATCACCCGGCCTTCGCCTTCCAGGCGATCCAGCGTATCGCCATCGGCATAGTAATTGCCTTCACCATGCGCGACCGGAAAAGTCACGCTCTGGCCCTTTTCATATTTGCGGGTGAAAGAAGATTGTGTCTCTTCCACCGATAAGGTCACCGGCTTGCAGACGAACTTGAGACCGGCA
>DATKPL010000077.1:0-6846 GCA_035524155.1 Rhizomicrobium sp. | reverse complement strand
ATCCGGATGAGCGGGCTTCTCTATGTCCCGCGCAATGCGACCGCCGATGCTCCTACGCCGGGCATTTTGGCGGTTCATGGGTACATCAATTCGCGGGAGACGCAGGACGGCTTTGCGATCGCTTTGGCCCGGGCAGGCTATGTGGTGCTGGCGCTCGATCAAACCGGCCATGGCTATAGCGGCGGCGTGGTCGCGGAAAATGGCTATGGCGGGCCCGATGGGCTGTCCTATCTCCGGTCCTTGCCGATGGTGGATAAGAACAATATCGGCCTTGAAGGACATTCCATGGGAGGGTGGGCGGTTTTGGAGGCCGCCGCCGCAGAGCCTGATGCCTATCGGGCCATGGTGCTGGAAGGATCTGCGACGGGCGTGAAGATCGGCCGCGCCCTGGCTTCTCCCGAGGGCGATGCGCGATTTCCCAAGAATCTGGCAGTCGTCTATAGCCGCTATGACGAGTTCGCGCTGCTCATGTGGGGCGTATCGCGGGCCTGGGATGTCGCCAAGAGCCCGAAGCTGATGGCTTTGTTCGGGAGCGGCGGGCCGGTGGCAACCGGCCGTCTTTATGGAACAATCGACAAGGGCGACGCGCGCATCCTTTACGCGCCGGTCACCACGCACCCGGGCGATCATATCTCCCCCGAAGCGATCAACGACGCCGTCCAATGGTTTGGGCTAACACTGCGGGGTGCGAAAGCGCCGGGCGACTCGCTTTGGATTTGGAAAGAGGTGGGGACAGCCGCCGCCTTTGTCGGGGCGATATGCGTGATGTTGGGCGCGTTTGCGCTTTTCTTGTCGTTTCCCGCGCTGTGCGTCCTGGCCATGCCTGCTCGCCCATCCAGGGAGCGGAGAGACCGCGCATGGTGGATCTGGCTGGCTGCGACCGCGCTGATCCCGGCGCTCAGCTTCTATCCCTTCATGCTGTTTGGCGCATTGGCGCTGCCGCCTTCAAGGTTCTTTCCGCAGTCCATCACCAACCAGGTGATGGCCTGGGCGCTTCTGAACGGCGGAATTGCCGCGATATCCCTGGTCTGGCGCAAGGGATCGAAAACCGGCTCTTCCGGCAATTGGCCTGCGTCGACAGCGATTGCGATCTTGACGGTCGGCATGGCCTATCTGGCGCTTGCGCTCACCGATTACCTGTTCAAGGTCGATTTTCGCTTCTGGGTGGTTGCGCTGAAGCTGTTAAGCGGGAGGCAATTCCTGTGGTTTCTGGCTTATCTCATACCGTTCACCATCGCATTCATCGCTTCTTTGAATGGAATCGCCCGTCTGATGGTCAAGGGAGATAGTACAGTCACCCAGTATGTCCTGGGACTGACCGCATTTGCCGGCGGGTTTCTTCTTTTCGTGATCGCGCAATATGCGCCCTTGTTTATCCGCGGAGCGCTGCTGGTCCCGCAGGAAGCCCTGAATGCGATCATCTCGCTTCAGTTCGTGCCGCTTCTCGCCGTCATAGCGGTGCCAACTGTCTTTACCTGGCGGCGCACCAACTCCGTGCTGCCGGGAGCATTGATCGCAGGGCTTTTCGTGAGCTGGTACGTTGTCGCCGGTACCGCCGTTCAATATGGAAGTTAAGCTGGCGACTTTGGGACGGCGATTGCACCGTTGAAAGGAAGGGACAACAGATGAAAAGATTGCTGGTTGCTTCGGTGGCTGCGGCCTTCTGTCTGACCGCGTCTGCCCAGGCCCAATATGGCGGGTTTGGACTGTTGCTCCACCCTCGCGATGCCAACATGGGCTACAAGGATGGTCGGGATGTCCTTCAGCTCTGCACCGCCCAGGACGATACGCAGCTTCTGGAGTGTCTGGGCTTCCTCGAAGGCGTGAGCGACCTGGTGGTCGCGGAACGCAAGGCGCAAGGCTTGCCGGATTGCTATCCGGAAGGCAACGGGAAGGTCGACCAAATCGCCATTCAGCAAACGCTGATCGCGTATCTAATCGCCCATCCGGAACGCCGCTCCGAGCAAGGCGCTTCGGTGGTCAAGGCGGCGATCCAGGCACGTTGGTGCGCGCATTGAGCGGAATGGCCATGCGTGCAGCAGAAGCTTAAGCGGATGCCTTTGCGCGGGATTTCGTCTTGCGGGGCGCGCCCGCCGGCCACGCCTTGAGCGCCATGTCCGCCACATCATGGAGTTCCGTTGAAGAGGCGCCGGAAGCCGCCTGCACGCAGATGCCGTTCGAGACCGTCATCAGGTAGCGTGCGAGGGCTGCGGGATCAGCGTCTTTCGATAACTCGCCTTTCCCGCGAGCGTCCTCGAGCCTGGCGCGCAACGCCTTTTCCTTTTCGCCGCGGTGGCGCGCAAGCTCATCGGGAATCGTTTCTTCGCCGCAAGAAAGGCCGCTTTGCAGCAACAGGCACCCGGGCGGGTTCTTGCCGCTGGTATCGGCGGCAAAATCGGCGACACCGTGAAGATAGCGCCTGGCCAATTCGTGCATGTCGGGCGCCGCCAGCACATTTTCCATGAAAGTCTTGCGGCGTTCTTCGTACCGCTCCAGGACGGCGCGGAACAAACCTTCCTTGTTGCCGAAACAGGCATAGAGGCTGGGGGAGTTGATGCCCATGGCGGCGGTCAGCTCGCTCATGGATGCGCCTTCGTAACCGTTGCGCCAAAAAACCGTCATCGCCCGGTCAAGAGCGTCGTCTACGCAAAACCCTCGAGGCCGACCGGCCCGCATGGCTGGCTCCCATAAATTTTGTGCCGCCCATTACATAATGGCCTTGAAGGTCCGCTTCCAGACCCATATCTGTGCCGAGCGTTACAGAATTCGGGGTTTTGGATGTCCAATTTTGCGGATCTGGCTCGGCCGGAAAAGTTTGTCGGTCAGGCCTTGAAAGCGCCTAACTCGTTGAAGCGGAAGGTATTTATCGGTGCAGTGGCGGTTGCCGCCTTGGCGGCTGGCGCCGGTTCCTTCATCTTGCATTTCCGGAGTGCGGACGCCCAGGTGTCCCCGCCCGCGCCTCTGGCTGTGACCGCCGAACGCGTGGAACCCCAGACCATCCACCCCTTTGCGCAGTTCTCCGGCCGGATCACCGCCGTCGATTATGCCGAAATCCGTCCCCAGGTGGTCGGCCGGATCACCGAGATCCGTTTCCATGACGGTCAAAGGGTCAAGGCCGGCGACATTCTTTTTGTGATCGATCCGCGCCCCTATGAGGCTGCGGCGGCCAAGGCCAAGAGCGATCTTGAGACCGCGATCAACAATGCCAAAGAAGCAAGGCTGGAGCGGGACCGCGGCGATCGGCTGATGCAGGCCCATGCCCTGGCGCAGGAATCCTATGACCAGCGCGTCAACGCCGACAGCGTGGCGCAGGCCGCGGTAGGTTCGGCCCGGGCGCTGCTGCAGCAGGCCCAATTGAATGTAGATTACGCGTATATCAAGGCGCCGATTTCGGGACGGATCAGCCGCGCCGAAATCACCCAGGGCAACCTGGTGGGCAGCGCCACCACGGCGCCACCGCTCCTGGCTTCCATTGTTTCCGACGATGGCGTCTATGCCGACTTTGAAGTGGACGAGGCGACGTTCCTGAACAATGTCCGCGCCAGGACCGCCGACCAGCAGCAAAAGGTCCCCGTCGAACTCCAGGTCCAGGGCGACAGCGGTCGCGTCTATCACGGCACCATCGAGAGTTTCGACAATCATATCGACGCCGGATCGGGCACGATCCGGGCGCGCGCGCGCTTCGCCAATGAGGACGGTGGTCTGGTGCCGGGCATGTTCGTCTCGGTCCGGATGGGAAGCGGCGAGGTGCCGAACGCGCTTTTGGTGCCGGAACGCGCGATCGGGAATGACCAGAGCAAGCGCTTCGTCTTTGTGGTGGATCGCGACAGCAAGGCCGAATACCGCCCGGTGACGTTGGGCACCGAGATTGACGGCCGGCGGGTCGTGACGCAGGGGCTTAAGCCTGGCGACGATGTGATCCTTGACGGCCTGCAACGGCTCGGTCCCGGCGTGGCTGTGGCGGCGGCATCTCCGCAGCAAAAGACCGCCAGCAACTGACCAACCTGAAAAGCCGCTTCCAGGGGAGGAGGCACATATGAATCTGTCCCGGTTCTTCATCGATCGTCCGATTTTTGCGGGCGTGATCTCGATCGCCATTTTCCTGGCGGGCCTGATCGCGATGCTGCAATTGCCGATTTCGGAATATCCCGAAGTGGTCCCGCCATCGGTGGTGGTGACGGCGCTTTTCCCCGGCGCCAATCCCGGGACCATCGCCGATACCGTCGCCACGCCGCTGGAAGAACAGATCAACGGCACCGAGAACATGCTGTACATGTCCTCGTCGGCCGCCAGCGACGGGACGCTTACGCTCACCGTCACTTTCAAGCTGGGGACCGATCCCGATCTCGCCACCCAATTGGTGCAGAACCGGGTGAACCAGGCGTTGCCGCGCCTGCCCGATGTCACCCGCAATCTGGGTGTCACCACGGTCAAATCCTCGCCCGATCTCACTATGGTCGTGCATCTGCGCTCGCCGACCGGGCGCTATGACATGCTGTATCTGCGCAACTACGCGGTCCTTAACGTCAAGGACCAGCTCGCCAAAATCGAAGGCGTGGGCAGCGTGCAGCTGTTCGGTTCAGGCGATTACGCCATGCGGCTGTGGCTCAATCCCGAGAAGATCGCCGAGCTGGGCCTGACCGCCGATGACGTGGTCAACGCCGTGCGGCGGCAGAATGTCCAGGTCGCGGCCGGCGTCATCAACGGCCCGCCCTATGGCAAGAACGGCGAATTGCAGCTTCCCATCAATGTCGAAGGCCGTCTCAGCGATCCCGAACAGTTCCGCCAGATCGTGATCAAGAATGCGGGCGGCGTCGTCACCCGGCTGGGCGATGTCGCGCGCGTCGAAATCGATGCATCGCAATATGGCCTGCGCTCGCTCCTCAACAATGAGCAGGCGGTTGCCATTCCGATCTTCCAGGCGCCCGGCTCGAATGCGATCCAGATTTCCGATCACGTACGCGCCACCATGGAGCAGCTGAAGAAGAATTTCCCGGAAGGCATGGATTATTCCATCGTCTACGACCCCACCATTTTCGTGCGGGATTCGATCCAGGCGGTGATCCATACCCTGCTCGAAGCGGTCGCGCTGGTCGTGCTGGTGGTGATCCTGTTCCTTCAGACCTGGCGGGCCTCCATCATCCCCCTGCTGGCCGTGCCGGTCTCCATTATCGGCACATTCTCGGCGATGCTGCTCTGCGGCTTTTCGATCAACGATCTGTCGTTGTTCGGCTTGGTGCTGGCGATCGGCATTGTGGTGGATGATGCCATCGTGGTGGTCGAGAATGTCGAGCGCAGCATCGAAGCCGGCTTGAACCCGCGCGACGCGACCCTGAAGGCGATGAGCGAGGTCACCGGCCCGATCATCGCCATCGCGCTGGTTCTGTGCGCGGTATTCGTGCCGATCGCCTTTATCAGCGGCCTGACGGGGGAATTCTATCGCCAGTTTGCGCTGACCATTGCCTTCTCGACCATCATTTCTGCCTTCAATTCGCTCACTTTGTCGCCGGCCTTGGCGGCGTTGCTGCTCAAGGGCCATGACGCGCCAAAAGATGCGCTGGCCCGGGGCATGGACAAGGTTTTCGGCCGGTTTTTTGGCTGGTTCAACAACCTGTTTCATGCAGGCTCGCACGGCTACGGCAAGGGCGTGAGCGGATTGCTGGCGCACAAGTCGCGGGCGGTGATGGTCTATGGCGTCCTGCTTGCGGCCACCATCATCGGCTTTCAGAAAGTGCCGCCCGGTTTCGTTCCGCTTCAGGACAAGATGTACCTGGTCTCCTTTGCCCAGCTTCCCGAAGGCGCCACCCTGGATCGCACCGAGAAGGTGATCCGGCAGATGTCCGACATTGCGCTCAAGGATCCGGCGGTGGAGGGCGCGGTGGCCTTCCCCGGCCTTTCCATGAACGGCTTCATCAACAGTCCGTCATCCGGCATCGTCTTCGAGGCGCTGAAACCGTTCGATCAGCGCAAGTCAGCCGACACGGGAATGGCGGTGGCTGAGCGCCTTCAGGCCAAATTTGCCGGCATCGACAATGCCATTATCGCGATCTTTCCGCCGCCACCCGTGCAGGGGTTGGGGACGATCGGCGGGTTCAAGCTTGAAGTCGAAGATCGCACCGATCAGGGCGACGCGGTTCTGAGCCAAGTGATGGCGCAGGTTCAGGCCAAGGCGGCCAAGGATCCGGCATTGCAGGGCGTGTTCTCGAACTTCAACACCGGCATGCCGCAGCTTTTCGCCCATGTCGATCGCACCAAGGCGCAGCAACTGGGCGTGGATGTCCAGGACGTGTTCGACACCATGCAGACCTATCTCGGCTCGGTCTATGTGGATGATTTCAACCGCTTCGGCCGCACCTATGAAGTGATCGCCCAGGCGGACACGCCGTTCCGCCAGAAGCCGGAAGACATTTCGCAGCTGAAAGCGCGCAACCAGGCCGGCGAAATGGTGCCGCTGGGCGCGATCGTGAATGTCAGCGAAACCACCGGCCCCGACACCGCCATGCGCTATAACGGCTTCCGCGCGGCCGATCTCAACGGCGGCCCCGCGCCCGGCTATTCCACCGGCCAGGCCCAGGCCGCGATCACGCGCATTCTCGACGAGACGCTGCCCAAGGGCATGACCTATGAATGGACGGATCTGACCTATCAGCAGATCCTGGCGGGCAATACCGCGCTTCTGGTCTTTCCCATCTGCGTGCTGCTGGTTTTCCTGGTTCTGGCCGCGCAGTATGAAAGCCTGTTCCTGCCGCTGGCGATCATTCTGATTGTTCCGATGTGCCTGTTCAGCGCCATCACCGGTGTGTGGCTGACCGGCGGCGACAACAACATCTTCACCCAGATCGGCCT
>DATKPL010000076.1:0-4677 GCA_035524155.1 Rhizomicrobium sp. | reverse complement strand
GCATCTCAAGACCCGGACGGGCGAGCCGCTGCAGGGCACGGTCACCGGCACCGAAGCGGTGGCGGTCAGCCTGTGCATCGGCCGCGATCGACGAGGCGCTGGCCGAACTGGCGGCCCGCAAGCCCCAGGCCAAAAGGGCGGTGGCGGCCGGCCCGGCGCGCCTGGCCGATGCGCCGATGGCGTCGCGCTATGTCCTGGTGGCCGAGGACGAAATCCTGTTCCGCGAGGCGGCGGTGGAATCGCTCAAGGCCTGCGGCTTTCATGTCTTCCAGGCGGGCGACGGCGAAGAGGCGTTGGACATCCTGCGCGTCCATCCCGAGGTTTCGCTGCTGGTGTCGGACATCCGCATGCCCAATCTGGACGGCTATGCGCTGATCGAGCAGGGGCTGGCGCTTCGGCCCCACCTGAAAGTGATCCTGATGACGGGTTACGCCCACACCCCGCCCAAGCTGGTGGCGGCAAAGGAGATCGGCACGTTGAGGAAGCCCTTCGACATCGCCGATCTGTGCCGCCGCGCCGAGGATCTGCTGCACTGAATGTCCTTGAATGAAAAACCCCGCCCGGAGGGAGCGCCGGACAGGGGTTTCTCTCACTCGGCCGCATTCACGGCTCAATAGTCGCGCACCCACCAGCAATGCTCATAGCCGTAATAGTCCATGCGGCACACCCGGTGGTGATACGGATGCACGCCGAAACCGAAGCCCAACGGGCCGACGCGCACGCCCACCTGGGCCGCGGCCGGAGCTGCCGTCAAGGCGACAAGGCCGGCGACGATCGCTGTCATAAGCATGGTTTTCATATCGGACTCCTTTTTGAGGCCTCCGGGATAGGAAACGTGGAACAGCAAATGGTGGTTGCGGGAGGTTTCCTTGCCCGATTTTTGCCGCGATGTGGAACCGAAATTGTGATTGGCATAATATCGCCGCCGGGTTTTGGCTCACCGTGCGGCGCATGAGCGACAAAGCGCGATTTGCGATCATGACGGCCATGGGGACCGTCTTGCTCGCCCTGGGGCTGTGGTCGGGCGTGGGTTTGACGCGCGCGCTTGTGACCGATCCGTCGTCGGGATGGGGCAATTATCTGATCCTGATCTTTCCCGCCTTGTTTCTTGTCCTGGCGGGCGGCCTGTTCCATCAGGCGGCGACGCGCAAAATCCATGTCTGGCCCAGGCCGGCGTCGAAACGCTTGCTGTTCATAGGTCCGGTGGTGACGATTCTGGCGGTGCTGAGACAGACCACCGCCAGAGGAGCGGTGATTGCCGCAATCGCCGGAATGATCGCGACCGGCATCTGGATGCTTGTCTCCCGGGCGTTCGAAGCGGATCGCCGCGAGCGGGACGCGAGAGGCGAATAGCCGGGATCAGAATCTGTGCACGTTCGCAGTGCGGCTTGGATTTCAATAGCTTATGAGGCCTCGGTTCCATGCCGGACCCCTATACAACCATTGGTAGGTTAACCGGTTCTTCAGCGCCATTTGTTACATCGTAAGCGTTGGCATCCGGGCTTGAGAGGCCGGGCAGCATGGGGCGAACGTCATGCATGGCAATGGCACGGGCGATACCGGCATCGAGGCCGCGATCCAGGCGCATGAGAAATATGTGCTGGGCGTCGCGGGCGGCCGCCGCGCCGACCTGAAATTCCTGAGAGCCCCCGCGATCGATCTTTCCGCGCGCCGCCTCGACGATATCGAATTGTCGGGCGCCTATCTGGCGGAAGCCAATTTCAGCGGCGCCAGTCTCACCCGCGCCTCGCTCAATTGCGCCAACATCATGCGGGCCAATCTTTCGGGCGCGAATCTGTGGCATGTGGATCTGCGCGGCGCGCGCATCCAGGGCGCGAATTTCGAGTTCGCCGACATGGACGGCGCCGATTTCCGCCAGGCTTCGATCGCCATGATCGACCCCAACGGCAAATGGACCGCGCCGGGCACCGAAAAGGGCCCCGCCTTTGTCAGCTTCGCCAATTGCTCGCTTCGGGGCGCAAAGCTTAACAACGCGAATTTGAAGAACGCCAAGTTCGACGGCGCGATGCTGAACGAGGTTTCGTTCGCGGGCGCCACCCTGGACAATGCCACCTTCGAGGGCGCGGTCCTGGTGGGCGTGAATCTGAAGGAGATGCGGGTCCAGCCGGCGCGGCTGCGCAACTGCATCATCGATCCCCGGCCGGAATCGCACAGCCGCCTTTCGCGCTGCCTGGCGATGCTGGACGAGGCGCAGACATGGGCGCGAACCGAAGGCCGCGAAGGCAGCCCGGCCAGCTTCGAGGGCGAGGATATCCGCCTTCTCGCCCGGCACATGAAGGAGCGCGCGCTGACCGGCATCAACCTGGCGCGCACCATCGCGGTCAACACCGATTTCTCGGGCTGCGAGCTGCAGGCCGCCAAGTTCGACGGCGCCGATCTCAGGGGCGCGAATTTCGGCGGCGCGGATCTGCGCGGCGCGTCGTTCGCGGGCGCCAACCTGTCGCATGCCAACTTCACCAAGGCCAATCTTCTGCCCCTGGTGCTGGAGAAGGGCGGCAAGATCGCGACCAGCTTCGAAGGCGCGGCGCTGGATCGCGCGAATTTCGCTGACGCGCAGGGACGGCGCGCCAGCGATCTCCGGCGGGGTGCTTTACTAGAAGTTTGACCCCTCCGCCCTACGCAATTTTTTGACCCCCATCTGTCCGCCAACGCGGGCAAGCCCGCAGGCGGACATCTTCCCCCGCCAATGGCTTCGCCATGCGGGGGAAGAAAGTATCGACCAAGACGCACCAAAATAAGCTACGTCGTGTCTGCCTCCCCCGCGCATGCGTGAGCATGCTGGTGGGGGAGTGCCCGTAGCAACGCCGTGGCGCACAGGCGTTAGCCGGGCACCACGGCAAAGTTGCGAAGGGGGGAGGGGGAATGAAACAATGCGCCTTCGCGTGAAACGGGATTGAAGAGCGTGGCATAAAGGCAGATAGATTTTGCCATGTTCGGTTGCTGCGCGTGGCGCGCCGGACTTCCCCCGAAAGACATTCCGATGATCCCTATGTTTAAAAACGACATCGAAGCGGCGCGTTATGCCGGGCTGCATCGCCCTTTTCACCACGCCCTGGCCGAACCGCAACCGCCTTCCTATGCGCAAGCCTATGGCGCGCGCGTTGCCGCCGCCGCAGAAGCCTGCCGCCTGGCGGCGCGGAAGGGCGACGCCCATGCCCTGGCGCGGGCCGACCTTTCGCTTCGGCAAAAGTTCCCGCGGGTTCCCGCACATTCGTGATCGGCATCCGTAACCCTGACGGATGACGCGACTCGAATCCCGGTGCAGGATGGCGCCGGGTGTTTCGAAGGTGGCTGTCATGCGGGGTGGAATGCGTGGGCGGGGAAGCGCGCGTGCGCGCGTATGTGGCGCGGCGGTTCTTTTGACGATGGTGCTGGGCGTGTCGCCCGTGGCGGCGGCGTCCATCGGCGATCCGGGGACGCAGGGCCAGCAGGTCATTCCCATCGAGGCGCGCGACGGCGCCTATGTGGTGCCGGTGTCGATCAACGGCATCTTGACCGAGAATTTCATCATCGACAGCGGCTCGGCCGATGTGAGCATTCCGGCCGATGTCGCCGATACCCTGGCGCGGCTGGGCGCGATTTCGGCCCGCGATTTCATCGGCAGCAAGACTTATATACTCGCCGACGGCTCCAGGGTTCCCTCGGCGACCTATCGCATCGCCTCGCTCAGGATCGGCGACCTGGTGATGCAGAATGTCACGGTCCGCGTCGCCGCCGAAAAAAGCCATTTCCTTCTGGGGCAAAGCTTTCTCAGCCGGCTGAAATCCTGGTCGATGGACAATGCGCGCCGCGCGCTGATCATCAACTAGGATGAAGCACCCCGGGAACTTTTGGCGCCATCGCGCCTTTAGCTTGCGGGTCACTGCAGGACATCTCATGCCTTCGCGCGTTGCAAGAACGGCCGCCTTTGTTGCCGGCCCCGTTGCCCTGCTTTTGCTGGCGGGAGCCGCAAACGCGGCCGAGCCGGTCAAGCTTTCCGACATTCCAAACCTGCGGGCCTGCGCCAGCAATGATCCCGACACGGCCATCGCCGGATGCACCGCGCTGATCCAGTCGGGCCAGGAAACCAAGACCGGCTGGGCCGGCATCTATCAGCGCCGCGGCATCGCATATTACAACAAGGGCCTGACCGACCAGGCGATCAACGATTACACCCAGGTGATCGCGCTCAAGCCCGATTTCGCGCCCGGCTATTACGACCGCGCCGAAGTGCTGTTGAACACCAACGATCCCGACGATGCGATCGACGACTACAACAAGGCGATCGAGATCCGGCCCAAATATGCGGAAGCCTATGCCGACCGCGGCGTGGCTTACGCGAAGAAAGGCCAGATCGACCAGGCCATCGCCGACGAAACCCAGGCGGTGACGCTCAATCCCGCCTTGGCCGAGGCCTATACCCATCGCGCCGTCTTTTATCTGGGCAAGGGCATGGCCGATCAGGCGATCGCCGATTCCAGCAAGGCGATTGCGGCGGAACCCGATTATGCCGAGCCTTATTACCAGCGCGGCCTGGCGAAAAAGGCCAAAGGCGATTCCGCCGGCGGCGATGCGGATATCGCGCGCGCCAAGGCGCTCAATCCCAACACGGGCAAGTGAAACACGAATCGTTTCGTGCGGTTCCATCTTGACATTGCTGCTTTTTGATAGAACCGC
>DATKPL010000075.1:0-3635 GCA_035524155.1 Rhizomicrobium sp. | reverse complement strand
TACGGCGCCGAAGCCGAACAATTCGAGGCGCGCGCTGTCATGCGCTTGCGATTCCGGCGCGGCAGCCGCGCCAGGCAGTATCGGTTCGAGGATCGTGCGCATCCCGGAGAGCGCGGATCGCCCGCCCACCACCACGGCGAGCAGAAAGAGAAGTCCCAGCACGCCATCGCTCCAATGGCGACGCGCAAGCCCTTGCATCCGGCGAATCAGGCTGTCCTGGCCCATGCATCATGTGTGCGCCGCCAGATGGCGCTGTCAATCACAGAGCAAGTGTCGAAGCTTGGTCGAGGCAGCGCTTGCAGGCGCGTAGGCGTGAGCCGGCGCGCCAAAAGCAAAGCTGCGTAGGCCGGAGGGGGAAATCAATCAGCCGCAGGCGGCGGCCCGCCTCCTGATTGCGCGCGCCGGCACAACCAGACCGTGCCGATCAGGATGAAAGAGATCCAACCTGAAGCCCAGAAAATATCATCCGAAGCCATCAGATAGGCTTGGCCCGTCATCAGCCGGCTGATGGAGGCGAATGCGCCCAGATTGGGCAAGCCCAGATGGCGCAAGCCCGTTACCGCCTGGTTGAAGGCGGGACTGAACTGGGTGGTGAGATCGGCCATGCGGCTTTGATGCAGCGCCTCGCGCCGGTCCCATAATGTGGTGACGATGGACGCCGCAAAGCCGCCCGCGGTGATGCGGGCGAAGTTGCTCAAGCCCGACGCCAGCGGAATGCGCTGTGGCGGCACGCCGTCGAGAAGAATGGTGACCATCGCCAGGAAGTAAGTGGCCATCGAGATGCCCTGCACCAAAAGCGGCACCACGAAATCGAAGAAGCTGGCATTGGCGGTAAGCCCCGCCCGCAACAGATAGGAGACACCGAAGGCAATGAAGGCGACCGTCGCGATGATGCGGGCGTCGATGCGCGCGATCATGCGCGCCGTAAATGGCGTGAGCAGCACGGCGATCACGCCGGTGGGCGCGGCCACCAAACCCGCCCAGGTGGCGGTATAGCCGATCTGGGTCTGCAGCCAGAGCGGCATCAGGAGATTGTTGGCAAAGAACACCGCATACCCCAGGCAGAAAGCCAAAGTCCCCAGCGCGAAATTGCGGTTCTTGAACAGCGAGAGATCGACGATGGGATGGGACTCGGTGAGCTCCCAGATCAGGAAGGCGACAAAACCGACAGCCGTCACGATGGCCAGAAGGACGATTTCGTTGGATGAGAACCAATCCAGATCCTTGCCCTGGTCCAGCATCACCTGCAGCGCGCCCACCCAGACGATCAAAAGCCCCAGGCCGATCGTGTCGATGGGAAGCTTGCGGGTGGGCGTCTCGCGGCTGGCCAGCGCCCGCCAGGTGAGGAACGTCACGATGGCGCCCACCGGCACATTGATGAGGAAGATCCAGCCCCAGTGATAATTGTCGGAGATATAGCCGCCCAGGATCGGGCCGCAGATCGGCGCCACCAAGGTGGTGATGGACCAGATGCCCAACGCGGTGGCGCGCTTGTGGGCGGGAAAGATCGCGATCAGCAACGCCTGCGAGCCGGGAATCATCGGTCCCGATGTGCCGCCCTGGAGGATACGGAAAAAGATCAGCGACGGCAGGCTCCAGGCGATGCCGCACAGGAAGGACGAGACGGTGAAAGCGATCACCGAGAAGACAAAGGTGCGCACCACGCCATAGCGGCCCATCAGCCAACCGGTGAGCGGAACGCCCACGCCATTGGCGACCGCGAAGCTGGTGATCACCCAGGTGCCCTGGTCCGGGCTTACGCCCAGATTGCCGGCGATGGTGGGAAGCGAGACATTGGCGATGGTGGAGTCCAGCACCTGCATGAAGGTGCCCAGCGCCAAGGCCAGCGCGGTCAAGCCAAGCGCAGCCCCGGTCAATGGCGGGGGCGTAGCGGGCGTGGCAGCAGGTACGGAAGGCGCCGGGCCTTCCGCGCTGGTGCGAGTGAGGGCGCCGCCGCTTGCGCTCATTTGCTCCGCATCGCTCCCGCGATTTTGGTGGCGCCATTCTCGGCCAGTATCTGCGCGATGATGCGGTCCGCCTTGGTGTTGGCGTCTTCGCCCAGATCCGCACGCGTGTCGGCGGCGGCGATCTGCGACGACATCACCGGACCGGAGGTATCCTTCACATCGACGGTCGCGGTGACCGAAAGCCCCACGCGCAAAGGGTGGGCCTTGAGCTGCTCCGGATCGAGCGCGATCCTGACCGGCACGCGTTGGACGATCTTGATCCAGTTGCCGCTGGCATTCTGGGGCGGCAGCAGCGCAAAAGCGCTGCCAGAGCCCGCGCCCAGGCCTTCGACATGGCCGTGATAGGTGACCTTGCCGCCATAAATGTCGGCGGTGACATCGACCGGCTGGCCCACGCGCATATTCTGAAGCTGCACTTCCTTGAAGTTGGCATCCACCCAGACATTGTCGAGGGGAACCACGGCCAGAAGCGGGGTACCTGCCGCAACCTGCTGACCTACCTGCACGGTGCGTTGCGCCACCACGCCGTCCACGGGCGCCACGATGCGCATATGGCCCTGGGCGATCACGGCGGTACGCAAAGCCGCTTCCGCTGAAAGCACATCGGGATTGTCGGCAACATCGGTGCCTTGAATCTGCGACAGGCTCTGGTCATGGCCACCTTGCGCGGCGTCCAGCGCCGCTTGCGCCGCGCGGACACTGTCGCGCGCGTGGGTCAATTCCTCTGCCGATACCGCGCCGTCGCCGGAAGCGGCCAAGCGGCGCTGATAATCGGTCTGCGCCAGCGCCAGCTGGACACGCGCCTGCTCGACCTGGGCACCGGAACTGGCGGCATGGGAGAACTCGCCATTCACGGTGCGAACCGCGCGGGCCAGATTGGCTTCCGCGGCGGCCACGTTCACATTCGCCACCGAAGGGTCCATCTCCATCAAGAGCTGGCCGCGCTTCACGCTTTGGGTGTTGTCGACATAAAGGCCCATCACGGTGGCGTTCTCGCGGCTGGTGACGGCCACGATATCGCCGCTCACATAGGCGTCGTCGGTGTCCTCATAGAAGCGGGCATCGAGATACCAATAGGCACCATAGGCGACGGCCCCCAGCACGATCACCGCGCCCAGAAGAAGAAAGCCGCGCCGGCGGCGGGATGAATTGGCGTTGCTGGCATCGCTCATGACATTAGTCCTTGGCAATATCGGTCTTGGAGGGAATGGCAGCGGACTTGGTTTCGCTGTCTTGAGGCGGCGCGAAGCCGCCGCCGACGGAAAGCAGCAAGGTCACACGCTGGATGGTGGAATTGGCGATCAGAGTGGCCATCTGCTCGCGGGCGGTGAGAAGCGTGCTTTCCGCGTTCAGCATCACGATCTGGTCGGAGAGGCCGGTGCGATAACGGGTCTGCGCCAGGGCGAAGGAGCGGGTGGCGCTGTCCAACGCCGCCTGCTGGTCGGTGCGCTGGCTTTCAAGGCTCGTCACTTGGGTCATGGCGTCGGCGGTCTGGCGCACCGCATCCAGCACCACGCCATTATAGGCTTCCACCGCGCCGTCGAGATCGGCGGTGGCGCCGCGATATTGCGCGCGCAGCCGCCCGCCCTCGAAGATCGGCAGCGAGACCGCGGGGCCGACGCTGTAGGTGAAGGCGCCGCCGCCGAGGAAGTGGCCCAGCCCGACCGC
>DATKPL010000074.1:0-13515 GCA_035524155.1 Rhizomicrobium sp. | reverse complement strand
CTCAATGTCGCCGATATCGATCTCTGGGAATTGAACGAAGCCTTCGCCTGTCAGGTGCTGTACTGCATGGACAAGTTGGGCATCCCCCACGACAAGCTCAATGTGAATGGCGGCGCCATTTCCATCGGCCATCCCTACGGCATGTCGGGTGCGCGCATGGCGGGCCATCTGTTGCTGGAGGGCCGGCGCCGCAAAGCCAAATATGGCGTGGCGACCATGTGCATCGGCGGTGGCATGGGCGCGGCCGGGCTGTTCGAGATTCTTTCCTGACCGGAATGCGGCGACTCCTTTTTCTCGGATGTGCCGCCCTGGCGTTGGCGGGCTGCGCCGAAACGATTCAGGCGCCGCCATCGCCACCCGATCCGCGCACCCAGATGGCGGCGCTTGCCGGCCGCATCGAAGCGCTGGTGGAAGAAGAGCGGCTGAAACTTGATCCCGGCGCCAAGGCGCTGGTCCTCGATCCCGAACTTACCAAGGTCGCGCTGGCGCGCGCTCGCGACATGGCGGAAAAAAATTACCTGGCTCATGCCGCGCCCAATGGCGACACCTCGGCCTCGCTGTTGATGGCCGACGACGCCGCCTGGCAAGGCCTTCTGGGCGAAAATCTCGCCGCCCAGCATTATGTGAAAGTGAGCGGCGTGGATGTGGAGGTTTTCGCGCAGCGATTCCTTGACGAATGGATCAAAAGCGATCCCCATCGCGAGAATCTGGCCTATCCGGCCTACGATCGGACCGGCGTGGGCGCCGCGGTGAATGGCGACACGGTCTATGTGGCCGAACTGTTCGCCAGCGATCTGGGACTAAAAAACTCCCCGCAAGAGGCGCCGGGCGCACGCCCGGACACCCGGGCGACGCCCCCCTAGCCCCCCGAATCGAACTATCTGTGCATGACTGGACGGCTGATCGGGATACAGCGTATCGGACTGTGATCCTTTCTTTACACTATATCTTGCCGCCGTTACCGTCCGTTGGGGCCATTAGGGCCAGTCATTCGAGATGCGCGCAGAGCTGCCCTGGAACGTCGCCGGCATACCGCCCGAGGCTCGGGAAGCCGCGCGCGCGGCTGCGCGCCGCGAAGGGCTGTCAGTGGGCGAATGGCTGACCCGCAGGATCATCACCGAGCTGGGCGAAGGGTCTGCGGAGATCCCCATCAGCACGGGTGTGCAAGGTCCCGATTTTGTGTCCGCCACCAACCGCCGCGAAACCGAGGCGATGCTGGCGCGGCTGGCGGACGCCGAAGCCGAGGCCTCGGATACCTATCGCCGCATCGAGGAACAGCTGCGCAGCGTGGGCAGCGGCCTCGACAATGCCGAGCGCAGCCAATCGGAAATGAGCCGGGCGATGAGCCGGGCCGCTACCGAGATCACGCTTGCCAGCAGTGAGCAGGCTGAGGCCTTCGACCAGCTGGGCCGCCACATGGCGGGCATGGACGACAGGCTGGAAAAGCTGGAGCGCGCGGCCATCCAGGACGGGCTGAAGGAAGCGGTCAAAGGCCTGCATCAAGGCCTTTCGCGGCTGGCCGACCAGTTCGGCCAGGCTACCGCAAGGTCCGGCGGGCAGGTTGGCTCGCTGGCCCGCAATCTGGAGCAGCTGGCGCTGAGGCTGGTGCAGGCGCGCGCCGATGCGGAGGCGGCGGCGCAGGCATTGGACGCCCATATCGGCCAGGTGGAAGAAACCCAGGCTTTCACCAACGGCACGATCGAGCAAATTCTGGGACGGATGGAAACCCAGGCGGAAGCGTATCACGAGGATTTGGCCGATCTTCGCCGGCGCGGCGGCGCGCACCAAGAGACGCTGGCAGGTCTTGAGCAGCGCCTCGCAGCGCTGGAAGAGCCGGATGTCGCGATGGAAGAACGGCTCCAGGCGATCGAGCAGGTTCTGGAGAGCATTCGCCGGGAGCTGGCCGAGCCAGATCCCCATGCCGGTGTTGCCGACGCGCTGAGGGCGGTGTCGCTCCGCCTCGACATGGCGGAGCAGAATCATAGCGACATGCTGGCCGAACTCAGAGTGGGCCTTGCGCGCATTCCCGAGCCGGTCGCGCCAGAAACCGAGCCTGCCGCGGAAGATGAGCCGGTCGTGCCAACCGAGCCGCTGGCCGTTCTCGAAACCATCGCGCCCGATCCGCCATCCATGGCGGAGCTTGCGGTTGAAGCGGTCCCAGGCGAGTCCGTCGCGGTGTCGGAGATGGCGCCCGACAATTTCGCCCAGCATGCTTTTGCCAATCATTTCGAGATGCCGCGGGACTTTGCCGAAGCCTTGGCGCGGCCCAGCGCCGCAAATGATGTACCGGCCAATGATGTCCCGGCGAACGCCCTGCCGGCGAATGAACAGGATTTCCTGCATAGCGCCCGCCTCTCTGCCCGCGAAGCCGCAGAGGCCGACGCGCGGGGACTTCTGGGCTGGGCCCATCCGTCAGGCAGCGAGAAAAGACGGCCAACCTTTCTGGTGATTCTCGCGGCCCTGTTCTCCCTATTGCTGGCCGCGGCAGCCATCCTGATGTTGAGCCAGGGTTCGGCTGCCATTCCCTCAAAACCGTTGCCCCGGCATGTCATCAACACATCCGGCGTGACGTTGGTGCCCCGTCTTCAGGTAGCGCGATCGAAGGGCGCTGCGCCACCGGCCGTTCCCGTCGCGCAGAAGAATGATCGGATGCCTTCGGCGCCTGCCGCCACATCGATCGACAAGATGCTGGTCGCGGCCAATGGCGGCAACGATGCGGCCGAAACCCTTGTCGGTTTGAAAAACCTCGATGCAGGCGATTCCGTCGCTGCGTTCGAATGGCTGGAAAAGGCGGCGCTTCAGGGCCAGCCGGTGGCGGAATATCGCCTGGGCACGCTCTATGAGCGCGGCCAGGGCGTTGCGGCCAATCCCGTGCTCGCCGCCAAATGGTACCTGGCGGCCGCGAACCAGGGCAACCGCAAGGCCATGCACAACCTTGCCGTGGCCTATGCCGAGGGCACGGCCGGTTCCAAGAACACCCAAGAGGCGGCGCGCTGGTTTGCGCAAGCCGCAGCCCTGGGACTGTCGGATTCCCAATTCAATCTCGCGGTGCTGTACGAGCGTGGTGATGGCGTGCCGCAAAGCCTGACCGACGCCTACAAATGGTATTCCGTCGCCGCCGCCGCGGGCGATGCGGAGTCCAGGGCGCGCATCGAAGTGCTCCGGGCCCAATTGTCGGCCGCCGACCGGCAGGCTGCCGAGCGCGCGGCGCAGAATTTCAGGCCCGAAATGCCCAATCGCATCGCCAACAATCTTCCCCAGCCGGGTGACATCGGCGGCTGAATTTATTCAGCGCTTTGTGAAGCGATGCGTGGTTGACCCACCCCGCATGGACGCGCACATTCCCGTATCGCGGAGGGGTTCGCGACTCAACTCACCCTGGCGGGGCTTATGGAAATCTACCTGCCCATCGCGGACATGTCGGTCCAATGGATCGTCATTCTGGCAATGGGCCTGGTCGTAGGGTTCCTTTCCGGCCTGTTCGGCGTGGGGGGCGGATTCCTGCTGACGCCGCTCCTGGTATTTTACGGCATCCCCTCAGGCGTTGCAGTCGCCACCACCTTGAGCCACATCACTGCTTCGTCGATCTCCGGCGCCATCGCCCAATGGAAGAAGCGGGCGATCGATTTCAAGATGGCGGGCGTGATGCTGCTGGGCGGGTTGTTCGGCACCGCGGCGGGCGTCTGGCTGTTCGCCGTCATGCGCCATGCCGGACAGATGGACCTTGTCGTCTCTCTCACCTATGTGCCTATGCTGGGGATCATTGGCGGCATCATGCTGGGTGAAAGCCTCAAGACGTTAAGGGCCCAGGCCAGGGGCAACGCGCCCGCCCGCATCTATCCCGTCAACCATGTCTGGATTCATGGCCTGCCTTTCAAGGCCCGCTTCCGCCAGTCGCGGCTTTACATCAGCGTCATCCCGCCTTTGGTGATCGGCTTCCTGGTGGCAGCGATGAGCGCCATCATGGGCATCGGCGGCGGCTTCATCCTGGTGCCGGCGATGATCTATCTGTTGCGCATGCCCACCAATGTGGTGATCGGCACGTCGCTGGTCCAGATCATCGGCGTGGCCGTGATCACCACCCTGCTGCAGGCAACCAACAATTATGCCGTCGATATCGTACTGGCGGCGATCCTGGTGATCGGTGGCGTGATCGGCGCCCAATTCGGCGCGCGCGCCGGCGCGAAACTCAGGGGCGAGCAATTGCGGCTGCTGCTGGCGCTGGTGGTGCTGGCGGTGGCGGCGCGCCTGCTCTGGGGTCTCCTGGTGCGGCCGTCCGATATATACAGCCTGGCGGGCATGTGATGCGGCTTGTGTTGCTTCTTGCTCTGTCGTTGATCAGCGCACCGGTTCACGCCGAAGAGCTGATCTCTGGCGTGAGCCAGGACTTGATCCAGATCACCTCCAACTATACCGGCAGCGACATTGTCGTGTTCGGCGCCGTCGAAGGACAGGCGCAGTCGGGCAGTCATGGTCCCAAGGATGTGGTTGTGGTGGTGCGCGGACCCGATGCCGACATCACCGTGCGGCGGCGCGACCGGATAGCAGGCATCTGGATCAATCATGACGCCGCCGATCTGTCAGGCATGCCGTCCTATTATTTCCTGGCGAGCACGCGGCCGCTTTCCGCCATCGCCCCCGCGGCCGTGCTGGCGCGCTATGGCATCGGCGTCCAGAGCCTCAAGCCCGACACGGTGCACAGCCATCACGATTATGAGCCTTTCCGCCAGGCGGCGCTGCGCCATCTCAGCCAAAGCCATTTCTATTCCGAAGTGCCGGGCGGCGTGGAATTCCTCAGCGACACGCTGTTCCGCGCCCATGTGCCCGTGCCGGCTGGCGTGATGCGGGGTCAGTACAATGTCGAAGTCTTCCTCTTTCGCGGCAGCGCGGTGATCAGCGCGCAATCCACGCCCTTGTTCATCGACCAGACGGGATTGGAGCGGCGGCTTTACAATTTCGCCCATAATCAGGGCTTCGATTACGGGCTGGCGACGGTCCTAATGGCCATCGCCATGGGTTGGATCTCGTCGCTGCTCTTCCGCCGCCCCGCCTGATGCGGTCCTTTTGGTCCCTGGCGTTGTCGCTCGTCGCTCATGGACGTCTTGTCCACATCGCTCCTCGCTCCTAGCCAGAAACCAAAATTCCTCGCATCGGCAAACGTGGCTCGCCGTTCCCGATCCCGTGTCGCGGAATCGCATAGACCCGTTCCTCGCCCAGCATGAAAGCGTGGAACCGCGCGCCGAACAAAGCAGAGATGGCGGGATCGCCCACATCCAATCCGCCCGCATAGGCGCCGAACGCGGGCAGCACGATCCGGTTGGCGTCGGCGGCAAAGGCGCGGCGCCTGACACCCCGCCCATATTTGGCGACTTTAGCGCAAGGGTGCAGGTGACCGGCCACTTCGCCGGGCTCGGCATTGGGGCGGGGCTCATGGCGGAATATCAGGCCCCCCTCGCGCCATTCCGCCATCACCGCCCCGCCCAGCGACGCGGGCGGATGAGGATCGTGATTGCCGGCGATCCAGAGCATCTGCACCGAGGTCGCCATATGCTGCAGCATCTCCAGTTCCTGGGTGGGCAACCGCGCCGATGCGAAAGGGTCGTGAAACGAGTCACCCAGCGCGACCACCCGCCGAGGCGCGCGCCGTCCGATCACCTCGGCCATGCGCAACAAGGTCGCGCGGGTGTCGTAAGGCGGCAGGAACTGGCCGAAGCGCGCATAGGAACTGCCTTTCTCGAAATGGAGATCGGCCAGGATCAAGGTCGATGTGCGCGGCCACCACGCCGCGCCGGACCGGTCCAGCACCAGCGTTTCGCCATTCACGGCAATGTTCAAATCAGTCCACACGCATCGCATCCGCCACCAGCGCGTCTTCACTTTCGCGCAATATCTCTTCGTCCACTTCACCGCGCGCCACCATTTCGCGCGAGATCTCCAACAGCGCAGGAACCGCCAATGGCGACACCCGGTCGAGCTTTCTTGTCACGATTCGCGCCTTGACGCGCCTCAACATGTCGGACAGGCGGGCGATATCCAAGAGCCCGGTTCCCGCGTCCTGATAGGTCGCCCGGAGCAGCACATGGTCCGGCTCATGCTCGCGCAGCACGTCATAGATCAGGTCTGATGAGAAAGTCACCTGGCGGCCGCTTTTTTCGCTGCCGGGGGTTTTGCGCTCAATAAGCCCGGCGATGATGGCGCAGTTGCGGAAGGTGCGCTTGTAGAGATTGCTTTCGGCCAACCAGGCGTCGAGATCGTCGCCCAGCATGTCCTCGGCGAACAATTTTCCCATGTCGAGGTCTTCCATAGGACGCACGGCCCATACGGCGAGCGCATATTCATTGGCGATGAAACCCAAGGGCTTCACGCGCGCCCGTTCCAGCCGGCGGGTCAGGAGCATGCCCAGGGTCTGGTGCGCCAGCCGCCCCTCGAAGGGATAACAGACCAGATATTGGCGGTTGCCGCGGGGAAAAAATTCGACCAGCAATTGACCGGGCTTGGGAATGACGCTGCGCCATTCCTGGATTTTCAGCCATTCCTGCACCGGCTCGGGCAGATGCTGCCAGCTTTCCGGGCTGGAAACCATTTCCCGCACCCGCTGCGCCAGGAACGTCGAAAGCGGAAACTTTCCGCCGTTGTAACTGGGGATTTCCGCTTCCGGATCCCGGGTGCGGGTGACATAGGCCGCGTTCTCGCGCAGGCCCTCGAAGCGCAGCACATCGCCGGCAAAGACGAAGGTGTCGCCCACCGACAATTGCTCGATGAAATATTCTTCGAGCTGGCCCAGACGCCGGCCGCCGGCGCCGGTGGGCTTGCCGCGGGATTGAAGGCGGATTTCCACCATCGGGTCTTCCACGATCACGCCCACATTCAGGCGATAGGCTTGGGCCAGGCGCGGATGCGCCAATCTCCACATGTTTTTTGAAGAGGGGCCATCCGGAAGCTGTCTCAACCGGGCGAAACGGTCATAGGTTTTGAGTGCATAGCCACCGGTGGCGACGAAATTCAGCACGGCGTCGAAGTCGGCGCGACTCAATCCCGCATAAGGTGCGGCCGATCGCACTTCTTCAAAAAGCGCATTGGCCTCGAACGGCCCCGCGACCGCCATGCCCCAGATATGCTGGCAGAGCACATCCAGGCTGCCCTGTTTCAGCCGCTCGCCATCTAGTTCGCCCGCCATCACCGCGTCGCGGGCGGCATTGCATTCCAGCACTTCGAAACGGTTGGCAGGCACCAGCAATGCGGCGCTGGGTTCGTCCAGGCGGTGATTGGCGCGGCCGATGCGCTGGACCAGCCGCGCTGCACCTTTGGGCGCGCCGATGCAGATCACCTTGTCCACCGCGCCCCAATCGATGCCCAGATCGAGCGTCGAGGTCGAGACCACGGCCCTGAGGCTGCCCTTGGCCATCGCCGCTTCCACCTTACGGCGCTGTTCGGGCGCCAGGCTGCCGTGGTGCAAGGCGATGGGCCAGTTATTGTCGTTCAGGCGCCACAATTCCTGGAACGTGCGCTCGGCCTGGCTGCGGGTGTTGACGAACACCAACGCAGTCTTCGCGTCGGCAATCGCCGCCATCACATCCTGCATGGCATGGCGCGCCAGATGCCCTGCCCAGGGCACATAGGAATCCGAGGCACTGATGGCGATCTGCGGCTTGGCGCCGCCCCTTGCGATCACCAGCTCGGCCAGCTTCTCGGCACCGGTCGGCTGTGGCAGCAGAAAGCGTTGCAGCGGCTGGGGATCGGCCACCGTGGCCGAAAGCCCGATCCGACGGTGATGCGGCGCAAGCTGCGCCAGCCGCGCCAGGCCCAACGCGAGAAGATCGCCGCGCTTGGAATTATAGAGCGCGTGCAACTCATCCAGCACCACCGCCTTCAATCCCCCGAACAATTGCGGACTCTTGGGGTGCGCCAGAAGCAACGCCAATTGCTCCGGCGTGGTGAGCAGGAAATCGGGTGGCGCGTGGCGCTGGCGTTGGCGGCGCGCCACAGGTGTATCGCCGGTGCGGGTCTCGACCGTAACGGCCAAGTCCATCTCGGCCACCGGCGTTTCCAGGTTGCGCGCAACGTCCACCGCAAGCGCCTTGAGCGGCGAGATGTAAAGCGTGTGGAGCTTGCGGGCGCGAGCGCGCCTAGGCCGTTCGGCCAGATCGATCAGGCTGGGAAGAAATCCTGCAAGGGTCTTGCCGCCGCCGGTGGGCGCCACCAAGAGCACGCTTTCCCCGTTCCTGGCGCTCTCGGCCAGCGCCAATTGGTGCGCCCTGGGCGTCCAGCCCTTGGCGGCGAACCAGTTCTCGAACGGGGGCGGCAGCATCAGGGCTTTATACCGGCCTTGGAATGCCAAGGCGGGAATTTTCTAGCCGCCCATCAACCGTTTCAATTCAGCTTCGGGAATCCCGTAAAAACTGCCTGCCACTTTCTCGATTCCCGGCCGGTCCACCAGGGTGAGCTGTCCGCGGCGGGTCGAGATCAGGCCCCGGCGCTCGAAGGAATGAAGCGCCACCGTGACGCCGGCGCGCCTCACCCCCAGCATCACCGCCAGGAATTCATGGGTGAGCGGCACCGCGTCGGTGTTGAGCCGGTCGTGCGCCATCAGGAGCCAGCGCGCCAGGCGCTCTTCCAGCTTGGCCCGGCCATTGGCAAGCGCGGTGTGCGCGGTCTGGATCATGAAAGCCTGGGCGGATTTCATCATCAGGGCGCGCAGCGACGGGCTGCGGCTCATCGCCTCCAGGAAAGCGGGCGCGGGCATGCGCCGCCCATTGCCGCCGATCTGCAGATAGGCCGAATGCTGGGCCCGGTCGTCGCCCATCACCAGGGAGACGCCCGTCATGCCTTCCTTGCCGATCACCCCCACTTCGATGCGGTGATCTTCCTGGTTGACCGCCACCACCGAAACCACGCCGGTTTCGACGAAATAGACATGGGTGATGGGCTTGTGCGGCACCTCCACCACCTGACGTTCCTTCAACGCCACCATTTCCAGATGCGGCGATACCAGCGCCCAATCCTCGGGCGACAATTTGGCCAGCAAGCGGTTGCGGACATCCGCGCGCGACGAGACGATGTCATTCATGAATTTCAGTCCGGCCTCACTCGACATGGCCGGCGGCCCCTTTTGGTCCTGACGGAGGATGCAAAAACGCTCCGCGATTCAACTTGCCCCTGGCCACGAACTTAACGGTCTGGCCGCAAAAACCTATGCTTATTTCAGTACGGAAACGTACGGGGTCCATGAGTACAATGCTGCAAATACACATCTGAAACACTCCGTATAAAGATTATATCTGCTCCGTGTACGGATAAACGTGCGGCACAGCGGAGACGGGCGGGATGAATGGAAACATACCCGTCCCAAGAAAACGCGCCGCCCCGGCGGACGTTTCAGCTTTTCAGGAAATCAATCGCCGCCTGGCGGGTGGGGCGCGCGCCCACCGCCGACATGTGGTCGCGGCCGGGCACGATTGCGGCGGAGCCGTGCGGAAATATGGCGGCAAGAGGGCCGGCTGCGCCCGCGACATCGTCCTGATCGCCGCATACCACAAGTATAGGCAACCCAAACATTTGTAGGGTTGCACGCGGCAAGGGCGGAGACATGGCGCGCATGCAGGCCGCCAGCGCCAGCCTGTCCTTGCCGGGCTGATCGGCGAATTCGCGGAACATGCGCGCGCGCGGATCGGTAATGCCGTCCTTGTTTTCGGCGAGCAGGGCATCGGCAATCACGGTGCGCTGCTCGGGATCGGAAACGCGCGGGCCAGTGAGATAATGCTCGCCAACGCCGCCCAACACCAAGCGTGGTAACCGGTCGGGAAACAGCGCGGTAAAGCGCAGGCCGATCAGCCCGCCCATCGAATAGCCGATATAGGGCGCGTTCGCGATGCCTACCGCATCCATCACATTGACCACATCTTCCGCCATGCGGTCATGATGATAGAGAAGCGGATCATGCGGCTTGTCGCTTTCGCCATGGCCGCGGCAGTCGATCGCCAGCAGGGAATAGCCCGCTTCGGTCAGCGAGCCATACCAGCCGGTGGACCGCCAATTCTGCACCCGGCTTGAGCCGAAGCCATGCACCAGAACCACAGGGGGGCCTTCACCCACCCGGTCATAGGCGATGCGAATCCCGTCGGTAGTGTTTGCGAATTCCGTCATCTTGCTGCCCTTGGCCGTCACCCCTATCCTAGCGACGTATAACTGTCCACGAGGGACGCATGGACCGCACATGGCTTGGTATTGCCGCCATCAATGGCGCCCTGGCAGTGATTGCGGGCGCGTTCGCAACCCATGGCTTGCAGGCGCATCTGAGTGTGCAATCGATTGCGGTCTTCGAGACCGGCGCGCGCTATCACATGTATCACGCGATCGCTATCGCGCTGGCGGCGCTGGTGCCGGCACGCGCCGCCGCTGCCATTTTCCTTGCCGGGATCGTGCTGTTTTCGGGCTCGCTGTATGTGCTGACCTTGACCGGCCTGCATGCCGCCGCTTTCGCCACGCCGGTGGGCGGCCTCTGTTTTATCGCCGGCTGGATAGTACTGGCGTGGACCGCTTTCCGGGGCCCGATTTGAAAGCAAGGGGCGGAGTGCGGGCCTTGCGCTTGCCCGTCAGTATGAGGCCGAAGATCTGGAGTGCCTCACGATGAAAAATTCGCCCCTCCGCACCGCCCTGGCGACGGCCACCGAAGCCGATCCGCGCTGGAGCAAAATCAAGCGCCGCGACAAGGCCAGCGATGGCGCCTTCGTCTATTCGGTCAAGACCACCGGCGTCTATTGCCGTCCGTCCTGCGCTGCGCGACTGCCCAATCCCGCCAATGTCGGTTTCTACGCGACGCCGGCGGACGCGCGGGCCGCCGGTTTCCGCGCCTGCAAGCGCTGCAAGCCCGACCTGGGGGCCGCGGCGCCGCATGCCGGCAAAGTGGCCGAAGCGGCTCGTCGCATCGCCGCCAGCGAAACCATGCCCTCGCTTGCCAGCCTCGCGGCCAAGGCCGGGTTGAGCCCCTATCATTTCCACCGCGTGTTCAAGACGGTGACGGGCTTGACGCCCAAGGACTATGCCGCCGCCCATCGCGGCAAGAAGCTGCGCGAGCAGTTGCATGACGGCGCCAGCGTCACCCAGGCAATCTATGACGCGGGCTATAATTCGGGCAGCCGCTTCTATGAGAAGTCGAAATCGCTCCTGGGCATGACGCCCAGCCACTACAAGGCGGGCGGCACGAATGAGGAAATCCGCTTCGCCATCGCCAAGACGTCGCTGGGCGCACTGCTGGTGGCGGCAAGCGACAAGGGCGTCTGCGCCATTCTTCTGGGCGACGATCCGGAGAAGTTGCTGCGCGATCTGCAGGATCGTTTCAGCAAGGCGTGCCTGCTCGGCGGCGACGCCAAATTCGAGAAGCTGGTGGCGCGCGTGGTGGGCCTGGTCGAAGACCCCGGCAAAGGCCTGGACCTGCCGCTCGATATCCGCGGCACCGCCTTTCAGCAGCGCGTCTGGAAAGCGCTGGCGGCGATCCCCGCCGGAGCCACCCGCAGCTATGCCGACATTGCCAGGAAGATCGGCCGGCCCAAGGCGGTACGCGCGGTGGCGCAAGCCTGCGCCTCCAACACGCTGGCGATCGCCATTCCTTGCCATCGCGTGGTCAAGACCGATGGCGGCCTCTCCGGCTACCGCTGGGGTGTTGCGCGCAAGGAAGAATTGCTCAGGCGCGAAGAAGCGGCATGACCGGGAAACAGGACTGGGACGCGGCGGCCGGCTCGTTGGACGCGCAGGGCTGGGCGCTGCTTCCCGAATTATTGGATGCGAAGAGTTGCGCCCGCCTGCAGGGCCTATACGAAAAGGACATTTTCCGCAGCAAAGTGGTGATGGCCCGGCATGGTTTCGGCCGGGGCGAATACAAATATTTCGCCTACCCGCTGCCTGAACCGATCGGGAATTTGCGCGACGCGCTTTACGCCAGGCTTGCACCCGTCGCCAATCGCTGGGCCCAGGCGCGGCGCGAGGACATCGCCTATCCCGCAAGTCATGAGGATTATCTCAGGCGTTGCCATCAGGCCGGACAAAGACGGCCCACCCCTTTGCTGCTGAAATATGGACCGGGCGATTACAATTGCCTGCATCAGGACCTTTACGGCGAACATGTCTTTCCGCTGCAGGTTGCGATCCTGTTGTCGGAGCCGAGTGAAGATTTCACGGGCGGCGAATTCGTGATGACCGAACAGCGGCCTCGCGCCCAATCCCGCGCCAGCGTGGTGCCGCTTCGCCGAGGCGACGGTGTCGTCTTCGCCGTCCACCGTCGTCCGGTCCAGGGCAAGCGCGGAACATATGCCGTCAACCACCGCCATGGCGTGAGCGCGCTCGCCACAGGTCACCGCTATACACTGGGAGTCATTTTCCATGACGCGCAGTAAGCAAAGACCTGGTCGATAAATTTGCCCGGGAGACATGCCTATGGACTGGCGGGCAAGGAACACGCGGTCTAGAACTGAATCCAGGATTTCGGATTTTGTAGCGCATGAAATTCCTGTCATGCCTTGGATATCTGCTGGCTTGCCTGATGCTCTCGGCGTTGCCGGCGCTTGCCAACGCCCGCCTGCTCAAAGCCACGCCTGCCAATGGCGCGCGCGTGCGCTCGCCGGCACGCGTCCAGCTTACCTTCAGTGAAGCGTTGGAACCCGCCTTCTCCGGCGCGCTGCTCCTGGACAAGGACGGACGCAATTGGACCGCCGATCCGGTCCGGATTGACGGTCCCATTCTCAGGCTTCGGCCCAGCGCAAGACTGCCCGCGGGCGCCTACACCGTAAGCTGGCATTCGGTCGGCCATGAAGGCCACCGCCTGGAAGGCCAGATCCGCTTCACCGTACGGCCATGATGGCGCTTGCCCTTCTGGCGCGTGGCCTTCATGACGCGAGCGTGATGGCGCTGTTCGGCAGCGCCTGTCTTCTGGCGCTGCTCGCCGCCAAGGTGCCCGAACTGGCATTCGAAGGCAGCGGCCTCGCCCTGGGCCGGCGCGGCGCAGCGCTCTTGGCGCTGACCAGCGCACCCGCCTGGATGATCGGCACAAAGGGTACGGCCCCGTGGCTGTTTGGCACATTCGGCGGCTTGATCCTGCTCGCGCGGCTGACGCTGTTGCTCGTTCTGGTGGGAGCGGTCTGGGCCGGGTGGTTGCGCATCAGCGCATGGCTTTCCGGCGCGGCATTGGTCTTGATCGCCGCCACGGGTCATACCGCGGCTGCCAGCCCGCATGGCTTCATGGCCATCGGCGCCGCCAATGACGGGTTGCACCTTCTCACCGCCGGCTACTGGATCGGCGGATTATGTGTGCTCCTGGCGATGCTGGGCGGACGGCCCAAGGCCGCCCGCCTGCCCCAGGCGGTATCGCTGTTCGCCGAATGGGGCATGATCGCGGTGGCGCTTTTGGTGATGACGGGCATCATCAATGCGGCGATGGTGCTTCTGGGCAGTCCCGGCCACGATAATCCGTTCTACGCCGGTATTCTCGCGCTCAAGATTCTCCTGGCTTTGACCATGATCGGG
>DATKPL010000073.1:0-3934 GCA_035524155.1 Rhizomicrobium sp. | reverse complement strand
CGAACCCCTCTTGCAAGATTGAAAATCTTGAGTCCTAACCGATAGACGAAGGGCGCGTCCGGAAGGGCCGGGCTATACAGGCCTTGAGGCCGTGAGGCAAGCGTGGCCTAAGCCCCTGCTGCCGCAGCATCTTCAATCTGCAGCTGGACGCGGGTTTCGCCGTTCCAATCGTCGGTTTTGAGCCTCCCCGCGGCATGCAGAAACCGGCCCCGCGACTTGAGCAATCCCTCGCCCAATGGCGTGCCCACCGCGCGGAAGGCGATGGCGTCCAGCCGGGCGCCGTCGCCGCCCACCAGCCTGAGTTTCACATGGGACGCGCCCACCACATCGGCGAAGGCCACCCGCACGTCGGGGAACGCCAGCACCGGTTCCGGATTGCCTGCCCCATAAGGTCCCGCCAGGGCGATTTCAGCGACCAGCTCGCGACCCGCGGCAGCCGGCGACGAGATCGCATCCACCACCAGGCTGGCGGCTTCCTCGTATGCCTGCTCGGAACCCGTAAATTGCGCATGCAGGAATTCGCGGAAGCGCGAAAGCTGATTTTCCATCAGCGAAAAGCCAGCCGCCATGGCGTGACCGCCGCCGGCCTCGATCAGGCCCTCGTCGCGCGCGGCCCGCACGATGCGCCCGATATCGATGCCGGAAATGGAACGGGCTGAACCGCGGCCCATGCCGCCCTCAAATCCCGCGACAAAAGCGGGCTTGGCGAAGCGTTCTTTCAAGCGCCCTGCGACGATGCCCACCACGCCGGGATGCCAGCCGTCATTGGTGACCAGCAGGAACGGCGCATTGTCCTGCGTCTCGGCCAGCGCCACAGCTTCGTCCAGGATCAGGCGCTCGATCGCCTGCCTTTCGCGGTTGTGCAGATCGAGCTGCACGGCGAATTCCGCGGCCGCGACCTGATCGCTCGCACCGAGAAGATCCGCGCCCAGGGACGAACGTCCGACCCGGCCGCCGGCATTGATGCGCGGGCCAAAGACGAAGCCCAGATGATGCGCGGTGAAAGGCGGCGACGCCTTGGCAACGCCCGCCAGCGCCGCCATGCCCGGGCGGGACAGCTTGGAAAGCTGACCCAGACCCTGGCGCACAAAGGCGCGATTGACGCCATTGAGCGGCACCACATCACAGACCGTCGCCATGCCTACCAGGTCAAGATAATCGCGCAGGTCCGGCTCGGCGATGCCACGCTCGGCATAAAAGCCGCTTTCGCGCAAGGCGCGATTGAGCCCCACCATGAACAGGAACACCACGCCGGCGGCGCAAAGATAAGTGAGACCGGATTGATCCGCGGGCTGGTTGGGATTGACGTGCGCCAGTGCGTCCGGCCGCGTCTCGACCCGGTGATGGTCCAGCACCACGACGTTCATGCCGCGTGTGCGCGCCGCTTCGAACGCGGCACCGCCGGCCGCGCCGCAATCCACCGTCACCACCAGGGATGCGCCCTCGTCATGCAATCTCTGCATTGCCGCCGCCGACGGTCCATAGCCCTCGCGCATGCGGTCGGGAATATAAAGACGCGGCGGCGCGCCAAGCATGGTGAAGAACCCGGCCAGCAGGGACGCCGACACCGAACCGTCCACGTCATAGTCGCCGAACACGGCGATGCGCTCGCCGGATTCCAGCGCGCGCTTTACGCGATCGATGGCGGTATCCATCTCGGCCAACAGGGACGGATCGGGCAGGAGTTTTTTCAGCGTCGGATGCAGATAATCATTGGCGTCCGCCGGCCCGATCCCGCGCGCCGCCAGGAGCCGCGCCAGCACCGGCGACAGCATCGCTTCCTGCTGCAATTGACGGGCAAGCGTCTCGTCGCCCGAATCCAGCCGCCAGCGGCGCCCGGAAAAACTGCGCGCCACGCCGAACGGCGCCGCCAACACCTCAGCCATTGCGGCGATGGCGCGCCCTGATCCAGCGGACCGTGCCGGTGGCCGAGCGCATCACCACGCTTTCGGTGGTGACATAATCGCCCTCGCGGTGCACGCCGCGCAGCATGGAGCCGTCGGTGACGCCGGTGGCGGAGAACACGACATCACCCGAGACCAGATCAGTCATGGAATATTTGCGCGCGAAATCCTTGATGCCGATGCGTTCGGCGCGGCGCTTCTCGTCTTCCTTCTTGAACACCAGGCGCGCCTGCATCTGGCCGCCGATGCAGCGCAACGCCGCCGCCGCCAGCACGCCCTCGGGTGCGCCGCCCTGACCGATGTAAATGTCCACGCCGGTGGCGGGATCGGTGGTGGCGATCACGCCTGCGACATCGCCGTCGGTAATCAACTTCACCGCCGCGCCCGCCTTTCTTACCTTGGCGATCAGGTCCTCGTGCCGGGGCCGATCCATGATGCAGGCGGTGATGTCGCGTGGACGCACGCCCTTGGCTTTGGCCAAGGCATTGATGTTGTCGCCGGGCTCGGCGTCGAGATCGATCACGCCTTCGGCAAAGCCGCCGCCGACGGCGATCTTGTCCATATAGGTGTCGGGCGCGTTCAGCATGGTGCCGGGTTCGGCCATCGCCATCACCGCCAGCGCATTCGCCATCGCCTTGGCGGTGAGCGTGGTGCCTTCCAGGGGGTCGAGCGCGATGTCGACCGAAAGCCCGCCCTGCCCCACTTTCTCGCCAATGAACAGCATGGGGGCTTCGTCGCGTTCGCCTTCGCCGATCACCACCGTGCCGTCGATCGGCAGCATGTTGAAGGCGGCGCGCATCGCTTCGACCGCCGCCTGGTCGGCGGCATGCTCGTCGCCGCGCCCGACCTGGGCGGCAGCGGCGATGGCCGCAGCCTCGGTGATGCGCACGGCTTCGAGCGCGAAAGCCCGGTCCAGCGGTTTCGCAGCGGTGGGTGGACGAATCAGGGTCATTTTCTCTCCCGTGGCCGTCTTATGCGGCTTCCATAGGAATCATGCAGGGACGCGACCGCACCTTGTCTGAGGCCGAGATTGCCTTCAAGGCGCGCTCCACAGCGCTCTGTGGAGTTTCGTGGGTAATCATCACGATCGCCACGGGAGCGCCATGGTCGCGGCCCCGCTGGATCATGCTTTCGATGGAAACACCATGCTGCGACAGGTGGCCTGCGATATCAGCCAGCACGCCCGGCAGATCCAACACCTCAAACCGCAGATACCAGGGCTGGGGCGCGGCATCCGCCGAGGCCGGCTTGAGCGCAACCAGAGACGCGGCGGGACGGCCAAAGACCGGCGTATAGGTGCCCCGCGCGATCTCGACCAGATCGGCGATCACGGCGGATGCCGTGGGGGCCTCGCCCGCGCCGCGGCCCGAGAAGAAGAACGGTCCGGCATCGCCCGCATCCACCAGCACGCCGTTGGCCGCGCCGTCCACATTGGCAAGCGGCGAGCGCACCCGGACCATGGCGGGATGAACCCGCTGGTCGATGCCCGAGGCGGTGCGCCGCGCCACGCCCAGAAGCTTGATGCGATAGCCGAACTCGGACGCGAAATGGATGTCCGCCGGGGTGATATGCTGGATGCCTTCCACCCGCATCGAAGAAAGATCGGGCGCGGCGCCGAACGCCAGGCTTGAGAGCAAGGCCAGCTTGTGCGCCGTGTCGCCGCCGCCCACGTCCAGGGTGGGATCGGCTTCGGCATACCCCAGGGCCTGCGCCTCTTTCAGAACTTTGCTGAAGGGCTCGCCCAATGCTTCCATCTGGGTGAGGATGTAATTGCAGGTGCCGTTGAGGATACCCTTCACCGCCTGCACCTCATAGGCGATCAGGCTTTCGCGCAGGGTCTGGACGATGGGAATGCCGCCTGCCACCGCGGCTTCGAATTTGAGTTGCAGGTTTTTCTTTTCCGCACGCTCGGCCAGCGCCTTGCCATGGGTGGCAAGCAGCGCCTTGTTGGCGGTCACCACATGCTTGCCATGGTCGAGCGCAGTTTCGATCAATTGCTTGGCGACGCCATTCCCGCCGCCGATCAATTC
>DATKPL010000072.1:0-2743 GCA_035524155.1 Rhizomicrobium sp. | reverse complement strand
AGATTTGATATTGGCAAAACAGTAGTCTGGCCACGTCGGCTTATCCTTCGCACACAATAATCACTATCCCTGCGCTCGCCGCCCCGCGCGTGAGCCGAACTGTTCGTCAATGAACACGCCGATGAGGATCACAGTGCCCATGACGGCAAAGTTCAGGGAACTGGGAATTCCCAGTAAATTCACCAGGTTCTGGAGAACCTGAAGCAGGGCCACGCCGAGGAGGATGCCGAGGATTGACCCTTCGCCGCCGCGCAGGCTGCAACCACCAAGTACCGCGGCGGCGATGCCGTATAGCTCGTAAAAGCTGCCGTGAACACTTGGGGAAATTGAGTTGGTGTAGAAAGCCAGGAGGATTCCCGAGATGGCCGTCAGCAGCATGGCCAGCGCGTAGGCGCTGCCGACGACCAGCTTGACGTTGATCCCGGAATATCGCGCCGCCTGTTCGTTTCGCCCAACGGCCTGTAGATACCGGCCGTAAACCGAGCGGTGCAGCACGACATACATCACTGCGGCTATCGCAACCATCAACACAAACGACATCGGCACCTGCCCAATATGCCCCGCCGCCAGTGGGCGGAGCAGGCCGAAGTCGGCGCTGCCGAAGCCCTTGGTTTCGTCGCCGGCGATAAACCGCGCCAGGCCGCGATAGATCAGCAGTCCGCACAATGTCACGATAAACGGCTGAAGCCTGCACTTGGCGACGAGGAATCCCTGGCAAACTCCGAGCGCGACCAGGCCGACGATCACCGCCAGCGCCGCCAATTCCCACGGCCATTGCCGATCCACGAGAAGAATGGAAAGCACGACGCCTTCGAGCGCGAATGCCGAGCCGACGGATAGGTCGATGCCGCCGGTGATGATGACGATGCCGGCCCCGATGCTGAAGATGCCATACATGCCGATGAGTTGAGCCTGATTGCGGAGATTCGTTACCGAGACAAATCGCGGATTGAGGATGGCCACGACGATGCACAGGACCAGGAGCAGCGCGCCGATGCCGATTTCTTTTTTCATTAGCCCTGCCCGGTCTTTCCGAAGGCGAGATTCATCACCGCCTCTTCGGAGAATTGTTCTCTGTCGAGGATACCCGCCAGCGCGCCATCGCGCATGACGGCGATGCGATCGCTGACGCCGAGCACTTCTTCCAAGTCGCTGGAGATAACCACGATGGCCACGCCCTGATCGGCCAGGTCGCGAAGGAGCCGGTAAATCTCCGCGCGCGAGCCGACATCGATGCCGCGCGTCGGTTCATCCACGATGAGAACTTTCGGCTTGAGCGCCAGCCATTTGGCGAGAACGACTTTTTGCTGCGTTCCGCCGCTGAGGTTCATCACGCGCGTATCGACGCTGGGGGTTTTTATGCTCAAAAGATCCACATACCGGCTGGCCTCATCACACTCGGCGCGGCGGCGCACCAGGCCCATGCGCGCGTAGCGCGAAAGACCCGGAAGCGTGACGTTCTCGCGCACGGACATCGGCACGATCAGGCCGGTTTGGCGGCGATCTTCGGTCGCCAGGTAGATTCCCGCTTCGATCGCATCGCGCGGGCAATCAATGCGCACGGGCCGGCCATCGAGCAAGATTTCCCCTTCGCGGCGTGGCGCGACGCCGAAAATCGTCTCGGCGAGTTCGCTTCTTCCAGCGCCGACCAGCCCGGCGATTCCCAATATCTCCCCGCCAACGGCATCGAAGCTGATGGCGTGCGCCGGCCGGGCCTGCGTTCGCAGATTGCGAACTCGCAGCCGGCAATCGCGGCGCTTGCCGCAGCCGGTGACGTAAAAGCTGCGGAGATCGCGCCCGATCATCAGGCGGACCATGTTGTCGTGATTGATTTGCTCTCGCGCTAGCGACCCCGCGTTGCGTCCATCGCGCAGGGCCACCACGCGGTCGGCGACGAGCGAGATTTCGCCAAGCCGGTGCGAAACATAAATCACGCTGACACCCTGCGCCGCAAGATCCCGGATCGTCGCCAGGAGAAGACTTGTCTCGGTTGCCGTCAACGAGCTGGTAGGCTCGTCGAGAACCAGAATACGCGCGTCCTGCGAAAGCGCTTTGGCAATCTCGACCATCTGCCGCTGGGCGAGCGACAGTTTGCGCATCGGCGCACCCGGGTCGATATCCAACCCGATCCGGTGCAAATACGGCACGGCAGCCCGAGCCATCCCCGCCCGGTCGATCAGCTTCAACGGCCCGGCCCAGCATTTCTCTCGCCCAAGAAAAAGATTGCCCGCCGCATCGAGATTGTCGACGTCATTCAATTCCTGGTGGACCAGCCCGATGCCGAGACGCGCCGCGTCCGCGACGCAGCGGATAGAGACGGGCTGGCCGTCAACGAGAACGCGCCCCTCATCCGGCTGATGGATGCCGCCAAGGATTTTAATCAGCGTGCTCTTGCCAGCGCCGTTTTCGCCGATCAGGGCGACGACCTGGCCGCGATCGACGGAGAGGGAAACATCATCGAGGGCGACGACGCCGGGGAATCGTTTGCGTATTCCGATTAGTTCGAGCAGAGGGTTCAATGGCCACGTAGTTTAATCAGCTTGGCCTGGAAGTCATCCACGTTGTCCTTATTGATCGCCAGCGTGGGGATGAATATCTGCTTGCTGTCGGGAATGACCGATTTGTCTCCGCCCAGAACTTTGGCCATGTTGATCATGGTCAGCCGGCCGAACTCGAAGGGCTGTTGAACCACGGTGGCGAAGACGTCGCCGGTTTTCACGCCGGCGAGCGTTTCGGTGTCCTC
>DATKPL010000071.1:0-11429 GCA_035524155.1 Rhizomicrobium sp. | reverse complement strand
ACGCCTTTTCAAACGAATGACGCTGACGCATCATCGCGCCATGCGGGGTGGGTGATGGGAAAGCGGCTTATCTTACCGGTTGCGTTTTCTTTCGGCGTGGCAGGGCTGCGTCGGCCCAGACCTTGCCCGACCCCAACCTGGTGCTGGAGCCTTTTCATCCGAGCGGCATCTATGGGATCGGCGAACAGGCAGGCTGGAACATCCACGCGCTGCTGGGCGCCGGCATCACCAAGTATGGTTACGAGCTCAGCGAGAATAATCTGAAGCCGATCCAATCCGGCGAGATCGATCTTTCGTCCGGCCTGGGCTCTATTTCCACCGTGCTGGATCATCCCGGCATTCTGTATCTCAGGTTGCATTATATCGGGCTGCCCATGCCCGCCACGCCGCCCAGCGCGCGGGAGCTGGACAAGATGACGGCGGGCGCGGCGGTGGCGCCGGAGCTGATCCGGCCGCCATTGGCCAAGCCGGCCGATTTCGATGCCTTTTGGGCCGCAAAATTGGCGGCGCTCAAACGCGTGCCCATCAATCCTCACATCGTGACTGACGCCACGGATCGCCCGGGGGTCGCGCTTTTCACCGTTACGCTCGACAGTTTGAATTCCCAGGTTCACGGTTATCTCGCCACGCCCAACGACGGCGCCAAACACCCCGCCTTGGTGATCTTTCAATATGCGGGCGTCTATGCGCTGCAAAAGAACACCGTGACCGACCGCGCCGCGGAAGGCTGGCTGGCCTTCGATGTCGACGCCCACGACATGGCCCCCGACCAGGCCACCGCGCCGGCGGACTACGCCTCCATCGGCAATACCAACCGCGAGACATCCTATTTCCTGAACATGTATCTGCGCGACACCCGGGCGCTGGATTATATCGAGAGCCGCCCCGACTGGGACGGCAAGACCATCGTCCTGATGGGCATGTCGATGGGCGCCCAGCAAAGCTTCGCCACCGCCGCGCTCAATCCCGGGCGGGTCACGGCGATGATCGTCAATGTTCCCGCCGGCGCCGATATCAGCGGCGATCTTTACGGCAGCCGGCGCGGCTATCCCAACTGGGCGGTGGACGATCCCCGCGTGGTGGAAACGGCGCGCTATTTCGACATCATGAATTTCGCGCCCGCCATCAAGGCTGAAAGCCTGGTGGCGTTCGGTTTCATCGACACGACCTCGCCGCCCTTTGGCGTCCTGGCCGCGTTCAACCAGATTCAGGGCCCAAAGGAAGTGGTGCCGATGCCGCTGTCGGATCACAATCATATTACCCCGCAAGCCGAGGGCGCCTATTTCATCCGCGCGCGCGAGGTGCTGGAATCACTCAGGGAAATGGGCCATTTCGCGCCCAATCCAAACGGGCTCGCGCGTTGAGCCGCCTTGCCGGTTGACTTGGCGGTTCCCCGCCACATCATGGATACAGGAGTTCCGGGGGATATCATGGCGCAATCGGCACAATCGAATAACGTGAACCGGCGCGAGCTTTTGGCAGCCGCGGGCGTGGGTGCTGCGGCGCTGTTGCTGGAGGAGGGCAGCGCGAAGGCGCAAGGCGGACAGGCGCGGACGATCGTCTTTGCCCACACCACCATTGTCACACCGGACGCCACCCAGGACGATTTCGCGCTTGCCGTGGCAGGCGACAGAATCGCCGCCATCGGTCCCAGTGCCACGATCCTTTCCCAATATCCCAACGCCCAGATCGTGGACGGGCGCGGCAAGGCGATCCTGCCGGGCCTGATCAACTGCCACGCGCATATGACGGCCACCCTGGAGCGCGGCTTCAACGAGGATTTCGGCTTTCCCAATGCCGCGCATCTGGCGATTTCACCAACGCGGCTGCTGCAGGGGGATGAAAAAACCCTGATGGCGCAAATCGGCGCCCTGGAAGCGATCAAGAGCGGCACCACCTCGATGGTCGAGTTCGCTTCCGGCATCAGTTCCTATGCGCCTGTACTGGCGCGCTCGGGCTTGCGCTTCGTTTTCGCGGAGTCGGTGGCCGATACCGAGAATGTCGCCGGGCCCATGTCGGCGGAGGGTTTGGCCAAGAGCCAGCCGCCGCGATATTCCGCGCAGCGCCGCGACGACGGCATGAAACGCATCAGCGATCTTCATTCGGCCTGGCATGGCAAGGAAGGCGGCCGCATCAGCGTTTTTCCGACCGCCGCGCTGGCCGAAACCACCTCGCCCGATCTGCTCAAAGCGGTGCGCGCTTTCGCCGACAAGCATGATCTGGGCTATTCGATCCATCTGTCGCAGAGCCGGCCCGAAGTCGATTTCATGGTCAAATATTATGGCCTGCGCCCGCCCGCCTTCCTGGCCCGGCATGGTTATCTGGGCCCGCGCCTGTTCGCGGCCCATTGCCGCTTCGTTGACCAGAACGACATGGCCTTGTTGGGCAATTCCAGGACCATCATCTCGCACCAGGCGGCGATGGCCGCCAACCGCGCCGTCATACCGCCGATTCCGGACCTGCGCGCCGCCGGCTGCCCCATCGCCAATGGCACCGACAACAATACCAATGACATGTTCGAAGTGATGCGCATCGCGCTCGTGACCGAACGGATCAAGCGCAACCGGGACGACGATCCCAATCCCGGGCAACAGCCGCAACCGGAGGACATGTTGCAGGACGCGACCCTCGGCGGCGCCCGCGCCCTCAATCAGGAAAAAAGCATCGGCGCGCTGGAGGTGGGCCGCAAGGCCGACCTGATCGTGGTCAATACCCAGCACCCGCATCTGGTGCCGGCTGGACGAATCCTGTCCGCCTTCATTCACAATGGTCAGCCATCCGACATCGAAAGCGTGATGGTGGACGGCGCGTTTGTCATGCGCGACCGCAAGGTGCTCACCATGGATGAAACCGCGCTGGTGGCAGAAGCGGACAAGGTCGGGCGCCGCATTTGGGCGCAGGTCAAGGCGGCGGGACCGATTCCGATCCCGCGGTTGCGCGCGTGATGAGTGTCCCTGTTCGGTAAGCCAAGAAAAGCCCGCTTCGGCGGGCTTTCTCTTTCCCGCCCCTCTCGCGACAATTTGGCCCGCACGGTTCATTCATTTGGCCGATTGCCCAACGGCGTAAAATACGCATAAGTCGGTGTTCAATAACATAGTCAGGGGGCCCAGAGGGACATGATGAAAACGCTTGCCGCTATTTTGCTTTTGACGGCTGCCGCCACGCCTTCATTGGCGGCCGAACCGGATGGCTTGAGACTGCCGTTCGGCTTTCATGCCCAGGTGGTGGACGCGGGTACCGGTGCCGGCGACCGCCATATCGCGATTCATGGCGATCACTTATATATATCCACGCGCAAGGAACGCGGCGCCACCACCGAGCCCGGCGTGATCGCGATGACGGTCACGGGCGCACACCAGGCGTCGGACGTCCAGCATTTCAGCACCGTGGATGACGGCACCGGCATCCGCTTCTACAAGGGTGCGCTCTATGTGGCTTCGCCCAGCACGGTCTATCGCTTCAAATTCAAGGGCAACGAATTGATCCCTTCGTCCCCGCCCGAGGTGATCGTGGACGGGCTTCCCTCCAAAGGCCACAATAATGTGGGCATGGCGTTCGACAATAGCGGCCATATCCTTCTGGCGGTCTCGGGCGAAGGCAATATCTGCACCGATCCCAGCGTGCCCAAGGGCCAGCCGCCCAAGGGCCTCAATCCGTGTCCGTCACTGACCGGCCGCGCCGGCGTGTGGCGCTTCAATGCCGAGAAGACCAACCAGAAATTCCTCACCGACGGCGAGCAGATCGCCACCGGCGTGCGCGACATGATGGCTGTCGATTGGTCGCCCGACATGCACGCTTTGTATGGCGTGATGCAGGACCGGAATGGCACCGCGCAGGCGTTCGGCAAGGATGTGTCGGCCGAAGACGATCGCGACAATATCGCCGAGGAAATGCATCGCATCGACAAGGGCGCCAATCTGGGCTGGCCTTACACCTATTACGACATCGCGCTGCATGCGCGGGTGATAGCGCCCGAATATGGCGGCGACGGCAAGACACCGGCAGAAGGCAATTATTCGGAGCCGGTGGTGGCATTCCAGGCGCACCAATCGCCGTTGGACCTGTTGTTCTATGACGGCAAGCAGTTCCCCAAGGACTATCGCGGGGGCGCTTTTGTGGTGTTCCAGGGCGGTTCCGGCGGCACGCTGCCGCTCGGCCATCACGGCTATGACGTGGTGTTCGTGCCGTTCGACAAGAAGGGCAAGCCGGGTCAGGCGCAGATTTTCGCCGATGGCTTCGCCGGTCCCGATGCCGCGGACCGCAATCCCGGAAAGGCGATGTATCGGCCCTGCGGCGCGGCGGTGGGCCCGGATGGCTCGCTTTATATAGTGGATGCGCTCAAGGGTCGTCTCTGGCGCATTTATTACACCGGCAAATAGTCCATCTTACTTCGGGTCAAAAGCCCGCGCGGTGCTCCAATCGCGCGGGCTTTTTCTTTTCAGGCGGCATGCACAAGGAACTGCGCGGCGATCACGACCACAAAGGCCAGCCCGAAAGGAACGGCGGCGATGGCGTGCAGGATGTTGCTGAGGATCTCGTCGGTATCGAAATAGGTCATGGAAATCTCCCTCTATGGTTGGGGCGGTCCGGCTCTCGCCTGACGCCCGTGATTGGAACGGGAGGAACATAGGCATGCGTGCGAATTTTTTGGGTCAAGTGTTCGCAAGCGAAGTGTAAAAGTTTGCGCAAGACCTTTGGCGCAAAGCTCTCATGCGCGTCGCGCGATGCACTCTGATTAGAGCGTCCTGGTCGTGTCTCTCTTCCCCCGTGCGGCGTAGCCGCTGACGGGGGAAGATGTCCGCGTGCGGGCTTGCCCGCGTTGGCGGACAGATGGGGGATAATTACCAGTGCTGCGCGCCGGAGACGGCGTTGATCGCGCGTCGTGCCAATTGGCGCACGACAAAGGGGTTGGCGGGACGGCAAAGCTGCCCGGATTGAAGGCCTGCGATCTCGCCCGCGATCGCGGCTTCGCCGTCCCCCGCCTGGATGCGGCCAACCAGACGATGGGCGAAGCTTTCCAGCTCGGAGCGGGAAGTATCCTCCGGCAGGTCCAGCTGCATCCAAAGAAATCCGGCAACGACTTCGTCGAGAATATCGAGCCGGGGGTTGAAGCGCGCTTTGCGCGGCACGGGTATCGCGCCGGTCAGGCTTTTGAGTGTCACGCGCTGGTTCATGGCAAAAGCCTAAACCCGTCGCGTGAACCGTGCGGTTAAGTGTTCGGCAGCAAACTGTAAAGAATGCGAAAATCCTGCTGACAAAGGGGGTTTTGGAGCGCAGCATTGCGGAACTGTCATGAGGGCGTGTGTTGCATATTCTTCTTGTCGATGACGATCCCGCGCTGAGCGAGATGCTGACCGAATATCTGGCCGGCGAGGGGATCAGGACCACCGCGGCCTTCAACGGGCCGGATGGCGCCGCCGCCGCTTTGTCTGGCCAGTATGATGCCGTGATCCTGGACGTGATGCTGCCCGGCATGGACGGCAATGAAGTGCTGCGCCGCATCCGCCAGACCAGTACGGTGCCGGTGATCATGCTGACCGCCAAGGGCGGCGATGTGGATCGCGTGGTGGGCCTGGAAATGGGCGCCGACGATTATGTCGCCAAGCCATATTTCCCCCGCGAGCTGGTGGCGCGTCTGCGCGCGGTCCTGCGCCGCCAGCGCGAGGCGCAACCCCAGCCCAGCCAGTCCCTCAAAAATGGAGCGTTGGAATTATCGCCGGGAAAGCGCGAAGTGACCTGGAAGGATTCGCCCTTCGAAGTCACCACCACCGAATTCGACATGCTGGAATGCCTGATGCGGGGCGGCGAGATGGTGTCCAGCAAGGAGGAATTGTCGCTCAAGGTGCTTGGGCGTCCGCGCGAGATCTATGACCGCAGCGTGGACGTGCATGTGAGCAATCTGAGAAAGAAGCTGGCGCAGGTAAGCGATGGCGCGCTTGAGATCGAGACCATCCGCGGCGTGGGTTACCGCCTGAGGCTGGCATGAAGCGCTGGCTGTTCTGGAAGATTCTTGTGGGCTTCTGGCTCACCTTGATCCTGATCGCGCTGGGCATCTCGCTGGCATTCACCCTGGTGCGCCCCGATCCGGAAGTGAATTACATGCGCGCCTATGCGCGCCTGTATGTCGAGGCGGCCAGTTCGACTTTGATGCAGGGCGGCCCGCAGGCTTTCGAGACCGAACGCCAGGGCTGGCCGCGCGACTGGCGGGACCGCGTGCGCGTGACCCCTGCTGCGGCGCCGCAATCCGGCCATCCGCCGATTTTCAGCCAGCAAGTCAGCGGGCCCGATGGCACCGCCTATCGCGTCTCGTATCGGCCCAATTTTTCGCGGCATGAGGGTTTCTTCGGCATCCCGCCGCAAATCCTGTTTTCGGTGGTGATCGGCGGCCTGGGTTTCAGCGCCATCCTCGCCTGGTACCTGACGCAGCCGATCCGGCGCATGCAGGGCGGCTTCGAGCGGCTGGCGCGGGGCGATTTCACCACCAGGCTGGGGCCTTCGATGGGGCGCAGGCGCGACGAGATCGCCAGTCTCGCCCATGATTTCGACACGATGGCGATGCGGCTGGCGGAGCTGGTGGGCGCACGCGACCGGCTTCTGGCCGACGTTTCCCATGAGCTGCGCACGCCCTTGGCCCGGCTCAATCTCGCCATCGGCCTGGCGCGCCAGGATCCGGCCAAGCTTTCGACTTCGCTGGACCGCATCAGCGACGAGGCAGGCAAGCTGGACGAGATGGTGGGCGAACTGCTCACATTGGCCAAGCTCGAAAGCAACCAGAACCAGGGCGAGGATTATTTCAATTTCGCCGAAATCGTGAAACGCGTGGTCGAGGATGCGCGTTACGAGGCCTCGGCCAAGAATATCGAGGTCAAGCTCGCGATCGAGCAGGCCGATGAGAATTTCGAGTGGATCGCGCTGGGCTCGGGCAAGCTGGTAAGCCGGGCACTTGAGAATATTCTTCGCAATGCGCTGCGTTATTCGCCGGAAAACGGTCAGGTCGTGGTCCGGCTGGGCCGGAACAATGGCCGCTTCCATCTTTCGGTAAGCGATGACGGGCCGGGCATTCCCAAGGATTCGCTGGCCAGCCTTTTCAAGCCTTTCGGCATCTCGGCCGACGGTTTCGGTTTTGGCCTGGGCCTGGCAATCGCCCAGCGCGCCATCGCCGTGCATGGCGGGACGATCTCGGCCGCCAACCGCGTGCCGCACGGGCTTGAGATGACGGTGATGATTCCCGCCGCGATCGAGCAGTCGGTGTAAATCGCGCCTTTGACGCGAATACCGAAATCGTTCCGTTTCCCTCGCGCACATTTTGACGATTCGCGGAGCGGCAGCGCGTGGAACAAATCCCCGCATTCGCAACTTTTCATAAATGGAGGCGCGATCCTCGGGTTTGGAACTTGTTAGGAGAGAGCATATGAAAACCTTGGTAGCTTCCGTTCTGGCGCTGACCCTTCTGGGTGCCACCGCTGCGAACGCGCAGATCGGGGTCCGCATCGGGCCGGTCGGCGTCGGTGTGGGCCATTACTATTGGCACCATCACTACTGGCATCACCGTCACTGGGAGCGTGACCACTGGCGCTATTGGTGAGCGAACAAACCCCGCCCTGACCGGCGGGGTTTTCGTTTGCAATTCCTGGAATCAAAAGGGGCGCGCCATGCTTTCGCCGGCGCGCCCCTGATCTTGCCAACGCGATTACGCGATTACTTCTTCACCGTGATTACGGCAGTTGGCGCCTTGGGTCCGCCACCGCTCTTATAGTGGTCCCACATGAAGAAGCCGATGATGCTGACGAATACGACGACGGCGCCGAGAATGAAGGCGAGCGCGACATTGCCGCCGCCACCGCCGCCTGTGGTGTTGATCTCCGTGGCCATGAACATCTCCTTGTTCGCCGGTTCATGAACGCTGGAACGGGAAACTGGTTCTATCTTCCCTTGCGAATTCTCGCGGGAACCGGATGGCGTACGATACCCCGGCGGGTATAAGGTGGGCCCAAGCCATGCGGGAAGGGTCCGATGTCACACAGCGTCGCCGACAAGCAGAAACTGCTCAACCGGGTGCGCCGGCTGAGGGGCCAGATCGACGCGCTGGAACGGGGCCTGGATGCCGAAGCCGGCTGCACCGAGATCATGCGGCTACTGACGGCGGCGCGCGGGGCCGTCAACGGCCTCATGGCCGAGGTGATCGAGGATCATATCCACATGCATATGATCGACGAGGGCCGTACCCCTTCCCGCCGCGAGGCCCAGGCGGCCGACGAACTGGTGGACGTGCTGCGGACTTATATCCGTTGATTTTTTGGCGTCGCTGATCTTTTGGTATCCGCCGACCCCTTCGGGCGGTCGACTACACCTCAAGCCGGTCGTCCGGCCGCGCCACCAAGGCGTAAAGGGCCGGCATCAGGAAGATGCTGATCAAAAGCCTGCTGAACAATCCACTCACGATCACCATGGCGAAAGGCTTTTGCGTATCGGTTCCGACGCCGGTGGCGATGGCCGCGGGAAGAAGGCCCAGCGCCGCCACCAGCGCCGTCATCATGATCGGTCTCAGCCGCAGAACCGCGCCCTCGCGGATCGCCTCGGTCATGGGCATGCCGTCCCGGCGAAGCTCGTTGACATAGGAGATGTAAACCACCGCGGTTTGCACCGAGACCCCGAACAACGCCAGAAAGCCGATGCCCGACGATACCGAAAACGGCGTGCCGGTGAGCCAGAGGATGAAGATCGCGCCCATCGGCGCGGAAAGAAGCACGCCGGCAACCGTGATGAAGGGGAATTTGAAATTGCCATAAAGCGCGAACAGCAGGAAAAAGATCAGGAACAGGGTCAGCGGCACGATCGTCTGGAGCTGGGCGCGCGAGGCCTGATACTCGCTATATTCGCCGCCCCAGTCCAGGCGGTATCCCGGCGGCAGGCTCACTTGCCGGTTGACCTGGCGAATGGCATCACCGACCGCGCTGGCAAGATCGCGGCCCTCGACCGAGAATTGGACGCCGATATAGCGGGAATTGGCCTCGCGATAGATGAAGGAGGCGCCGTTGGTGACCGAAATGTCCGCCAGCTCCTTGAGAGGTATCTGCTGGCCCGCCGGCGTCGCCATCGGGATGTTGCCGATCTCTTCCGGGTTGTCGCGGTATTGCCGGTCCAGCCGCACCACCAGGTCGAACTGCTTTTCGCCCTGCACCACCTGCGTGGCCGCGGTGCCGCCCACCGCCGTCTCGATCAGGTTATTGACGTCATCCACATTGATGCCGTAGCGCGCGATCTTGGCGCGGTCGATCTTGATCGAAAGGCTGGGCTGGCCAAGTTCCTGGACCAGGGTCACCTCGGTGATGCCGGGCACGCGCTCCAGGATATGTTTGATCTGCCGGCCTTTCTGCTCCAGCGTATTGAGGTCGGAGCCGAACACCTTGACCGCCAGCGCGCTTTTGAGGCCGGTCTCGGCTTCATCCACGGCATCCTCGGCGGGTTGGGTGTAATTGAAGATGATGCCGGGAAAGTTTTGCAGCTTCCGGTTTATCGCATCGGTAAGCGCCGCCTTGGTGCGATAGGAGCCGGTCCAGTCCGAATAGGGTTTCAGACCGACATAGAATTCCACGTTGAAGAAGCCGGTGGAATCGGTACCGTCATCGGGGCGGCCCAATTCCGAGGCCACCGTCGTCACTTCGGGAAATGAGCGCAGCACGTCGCGGATCTGGGGCGTGATCCTGGCCGCCTCGTCATAGGAGATCGTGTAGGGCATGGTCGCCCGCACCCAGAGCGCGCCTTCATCCAGATGCGGCATGAACTCCGCGCCCACCGCCGGAATAAGCAAAAGCGAAATCGCCAAAAGCACGCCGGAGCCGATGGTGACGCGCCAGGGATTGGCCAGCGAATAATCGAGCCCCCGCACATAGCGTTCGCGGATATATTCGAACGCGGCATTGCGCCGCTCGCGCACGCCGCTGCGCATGAACCAGGAGCAGAGAACCGGCAGCAGGGTAAGGGTGATGATCAGCGAGCCCACCAGCGCGAATACCATCGTGTCCGCCATGGGCTTGAACAGGATGCCGGAGGGTCCGGACAGGACATAGATGGGCAGGAAACTCACCACGATTACCGCCACGGCATAGACCAGGGGCCGGTCCACCTCGGCGGCGGCTTCCCGGATTACGTCGAAAAGGGGCCGGTCTTGTTTCAGCGCGAGCTGGCGGAAGATGTTCTCCACCATCACCACCGCTGCATCCACCAATATGCCGAAATCTATGGCGCCGATGGAAAGCAGGTTGGCGGACGCGCCCTGAATGTCCAGGCAGATGAAGGCGAACAGCAGCGACAGGGGTATCGTTGTCGCCACGATCAGTCCGGCGCGGAAATCGTAAAGGAAGAAGATCAGGATCACGACCACCAGCAGCATGCCGCGCAGAAGGTTGCCTTCGACCACGTGGGTGGTGAGCGCGATCAGGTCGGTCCGGTCGTAGAAGGGAACCACCTTCACGTCCTTGGGAAGGACCAGTTGATTGAGCTCTTTCGTCTTGGCTTCGACGCCTTTCAGCACGTCCTGCGCCTTCTCGCCGGTGCGCAGCAGGATGACGCCTTCGACGGCATCGTCTTGTTTCTCGTAGCCGAATTCTCCCAGCCGGGGGGCGATGCCGATCTGGACCCGGCCGATGTCTTTGAGCAGCACGGGCGTGCCGCTGTTCATCGCCACGACGACATTGCCGATATCTTCGGGCGTGACGATGCGGCCCAGACCCCGCACATAATAGAACTGACCGCCTTGTGAATAGAATCCGCCACCCGCGTTGGAATTGTTGGCGGACAGCGAATTTTCCACCTGCGTTACCGACAGGCCGGCGCCGGCCACCTTGGCGGGATCGAGCAGCACCTGATACTGCATGGTGCCGCCACCGAAGCCGGAATCGTCGGCCACGCCGGGAACCGATTTGAATTGGGGCTCCACCACCCAATCCTCGAAGGTCTTGAGCTCCATGGGCGAGCGGTCGGGACTTTGCAGCACATAGCGGTAGATCAGCCCTGACGGTGCGGACATGGGCGAGATCGACGGGCTGATGCCGGCCGGCAGGCTCACATCGGGCAGCGCGTTATAGACCTGCTGGCGCGCGAAATAATCATCGGTGCCGATGTCGTAGGTGAGGATCACGTCCGACAGGCCATACAGCGAAATGGACCGCATCGTGGCGACGCGGGGAATGCCGTTCATGCCGCGCTCGACCGGCACGGTGATCAGACGCTCCACTTCCTCGGCGGCATGGCCCGGCCATTGGGTGATCACTTCGACCATCGGCGGCGAAAGATCGGGATAGGCGTCGACCGGAAGCTTGTCGAGCGAACGGATGCCGGCGCCCAAAAGGATCAAGGTCAAAAGACCCACCAGCAGGCGCTGCCCGAGCGCGGCGGCGACAAGCCGGTTCATGACCGATGGTGGGCGG
>DATKPL010000070.1:0-5252 GCA_035524155.1 Rhizomicrobium sp. | reverse complement strand
GAACGTGCCTGGGGAAACCAGGGTGACATTCTCCTCATAAGGAACAGATACGCAGTCGGCGGGATCGCGGGGTTGACTAATCCGCCAGCGTAACCGTTTTACCGCTCGCTTGCGACACTCGCGAACGTCGGCGAGGCTCATACCCAAGCGTTCCGCGGTATCCTCTGGCTCCAGATCGTCCAGGAGGGACAGGGTAAGCACGTCGCGGTCCAGCGATGGCGGCAAGTTCTCTATATCGGCGCGCACCCGCGCGGCCAGCGCCCTGTCATCAAGGGCGGCGATAAGCCTGTCCTCATACCAATTCCCGCCTTGCGCCTGGATGCCGCGGGCGTTGTCACCGGGCATCCCGCCGCCCGGATCGCCAGCTATCAGGTCAATGACGCGACATACCCCAGCGCCATCGGCATCTTCGTCATCGTCGAACACCAGGTCATCCGCCGATACGCATGGCACGTGATGATTCGCGCGCACTATGCTGGCCTCGCGGTTTAATACCTCCCGCATTTCGCGTTCCAGTGCCGGCCTCACGTAGCTGGCGAACGATCCTCGGCTTTCGTCCCAGGTCTCGAATACCGTCAGTGCCTTGACACGTGCTTCCTGACGAAAGTCCGCCAGGACAGATTGCAGCCAAGCCTTCTGCTCGGGTGTCGCGGCGGGATGGTCGCCAGATGTAAGCCTGTTGGCGAAATCACGGGCAATGGACAGGATCAGCGGCGCATACTTGGCGAGTAGACCATCACGCATCGCCAGCGCCGGATCAGTGCATCGGGGCGCGCGGGCACACTGCGCCGGGCGCGGTTTGGTGCTCACCGCCCCGCCCCTTCGCGGCAAGCATCGCATCGGCGGGCAAGCCGGACGGTTCCGCGATCGAATGCGGGCAGGGGTTTTAGTTCACGGCAACAGGCGCAGATTTTAAGGTCGGTATCTTGGGCATGCATGTGGCGGAACTCCGAACGCCGGCAGTCGCCAGCGGGGTGAGTTCACGCATCGCCAATCAGGCCCTGGGCTTTGCGATCCGATCTGCCCCACGTGATAGGTGCCAGATCGTTCCCGCCCGCCAAGGGGCCGGGGATCGCGGAATTTACAAACCTCTGCGTGAAAAGAGAGTTGGCATCTATGTGTCCGGGTTCAAGGCTTCTGTATTGCGGACAGAAGCGTGGCTGATATGCAATAAGCACATATCCAGCCATCCCTTATGACAAAACGCGCCGCCCCCGGCTATGGCAGCCGGACACTCGCAACGCACGCTATCCGGGCGTCATCACTGACGCGCGCATACACGTCGTCCGTTATGTTCCCGGTCTCATGCCCGACCACGGCGGCGACCACCGCGCGATCTATCCCCGCGTTGCGCGCTTGCGTGATGAACCAGCGCCGCCACGAGTGAAAATCCACTCGGCTATGCCGCACGCCGTCCCCACGATCATGCACGTGGACGCTCTGCCTGTATCGCCCAAACCGTTTGCTAACGGCGGCGCTGCGTTCGCGGTTGTCCTTAGGCGCGCCAGCTTCCGAAAATAAGAACGCATCGGCCGCTTTGTCCTTGCATCGCCGCGCCACGATAGCGGTAAGGGCGGCGTGAACCGGCACGCGGCGCACACCGGCGGAGGTTTTGGCAACCCGCAAGCGAAACCACCCATCGGCGCAATCGGCCGTCGTGAGGCGGTAAATTTCTTCGAGGCGCATTCCGGACAGTGCGGCGATGCGCATCGCGTCGGCCAACTCGGCATCGGCTTTCCCTGCCAGCAGCGCGGATACCTCATTGTTTGCGAAAGGGCGTTTCTTGTCGCCGTCACCGTGCCGCCCGTTCGCCTTGGCCAAGGATTGCCCGGCCCACGGGTTAGCCTTCACACCGGCACGCTTGCGAATCCATCGCCAATAGGCACTGCACGCCGATATGCGGCGGTTGCCCGTGCCTGGATGCACCTGTTTCCCTACCAACTCCGCCGTCACGTAGCGGCCGGCCACCGCTTCCGTGACGCCTTCGATCGTGGATACACCGATCGTGGCGGCCCATGTGGCAAAGCGCCCTACATCGGCGCGGTATTGATCGGTGGTCCGGCCGTTTAGCGGACCCTTGATCCCCCCTTCCTTTAGCCAATCATCAACGTGCAGTAATAGTGGCGTCGCCGTGCCGTAGGCGATGCCAGAGAATAGCTCGGCCGCATCGGCACCGTGACCCGCCTCAATATCTTGGGCGTGCTCATCAATGATAATCGCCAACTCGCTTCGCAGTTGGCGCGCGTCAGTAATCGGCTTCCCATCCGGCCCGGTCACGTAGGCTCCGGTGACATCCCCGCCATCAAGCCGGGCGAGTGTCCCCCGCCACGCCAAGGCCGCCGCCTCTCGTTTGCCGGCTGTATCCATCACCCGCGCCGGGTCTATGCGCCTCTGTAGATCGGCCAGCGCGCCATGAAGCCGGGCGCGGGCAACACGGTAATCATCCGTCTGAAGCGACTTCAGCAGCTTCGCCTTGCCCACCTTGGCGCGCAGGGGGCGAGGCACGGACAGGACGACGAAATAGGTCCGATAGCGTATTTCCAGGTTGCGCATGTCGGCATGGCGTGGCGGCGTCACGGATTTTGGTGTCACAGGTGTCCCCACAGGTTTGTGCCCACAGGTATGTGGCTAAAAACGGCGGAAATCAAGGATTTTATGGCGTTACGGGTCCGGAAATGTCCCGTCCCGTAGGGGACGCCATTTCCGAACAAAACTGGGCACTGCACTGGCGGCAATCGGAAGCCCGCCTGAACTGGCAGCCTTGGCCAGCGCCTCGGTGGGTCCCGTCATGCGGATGTCGGTATCACCGACCACCACCTGGTCAACGAACAAGCGCAGATACGCTTTGCGGAATGCGGGATCGCCGTCATGCATCGCAGCGCCCAGCGCCGTCGCGAGTGCGGCGAGTTTCTCGCCGGTGATTCTCGCAGTCCCGGTCGCAGCCGCGCCATCCAACAATCGCACCCGCTCGCCAGCGGCTTGACGCGCAAGCTTGGCATTATCTAGGCGCTCCTTCAGGGCCGGATCGTTCAGACCGATCATGCCACGCTCAACGAGTTCCAGCAGGCGATTGACGCCGCCCTCAGCTTCGGTGAACGCACGCTTCGCCTGAGCGAGCTGGGCGCGACGATCGGTGTCAGCGGTCACTGACCGGGCGATGAACGCCTCAAGGATGACGGTGAGCCGCTCCGGCGTGAACAAGCGATCAGCCAAGTGTTCCAGGACCATGCCATCGAGTGCGGCCATGGAAATGCTGCGACCGGGACAGATGGTCTTGCCCTTCTGGGCGCAGCCGGCGCACGTGTAATAGCGGTAGCGACCGCTCTTGCCGGTGCGCAACGTCATGCCGGACCCACAGGTCGCGCACCGGGCGAGCCCAGTCAGCAGTGTCGGGTTGCTGACGATCCTTGGCGGCACGCGCTTGGGATTTCGCGAGTGCAAGCTCGCCTGCACGGTTTCGAAATCATCTGTCGGGATGATCTGAGGCACGGTCAGGGCGATCCACTCGCCCGACTCCTTGTCGCGCCCTGAGCGAGCTTCGCGACGGTTGAAATGATGAACCCCGGTGTACGTGGTCGCCGTCAGTATCCGATGGATGCTGGAAATGTGGAACGGCTTACCCCGGTTCTGGTGACCTCGACCGTTCATGCGATTCACGATCGCCTTGACGCCCAATGGCATGGCCGCGCGACCAAGCGCCAGATCGAATATGTCGCGTACGACGGCCGCCTCCGCCTCGTCGATTGCGAGGACCTTCTTCACCTTCTGTCCGCGCTTTTCGGCGTCCGCGGTGCGATACCCAAAGGGCGGACGTGAGCCATTCCAGAACCCCTGGCGGGCGTTCTCCCGCATCGCCCGCAAGGTGTGCTTGCCGTTTTCGCGGCTCTGATATTCGTCGAAGCTGCCCAAAATCTGGCGGATCAGATTTCCGGTGGTGTCATCGCGGAAATCCTGTGTAATCGAGATCACCGCGACCCCGGCCTTCCGCAGCTTGCGGGTATACATCTCGCTCAGGAACTGCTCGCGGAAGAACCGCGACATTGAATGAACGACGACCAGATCGAACGGGCGCGCCGGGCCGGTCGCGGCGTCGATCATGCGCTGGAATTCGGGACGCCGGTCATCTGTGGCGGACGCGCCTGCCTCGACAAATGTCTCGACCAGTCGAAGCCCACGGGCCGCGCAGAACGCCTGGCCCTGGTTGATCTGGTCGGGGATGGACAGCTCGCCGTCGGCCTGCCGCGTGGTTGAGACGCGGACATAAAGGGCTACCCGCTGGCTGATTCGGGTGGTGGCGGACATTCACTGCTCGTGGGATCGAGAATGCGGGCAATCATATCGCCGAGAACCGCCAGCACCAATTCGATTTCCGCTTCGGTCACCGGCTCGGCAGGGTCCAGATCGGATGTGACCGCGACGCGACTCGCCGGCCCGCGCGCGTTCAGCGTGCGGAGCCGCCGGGCCGGGTTCTGGGACGCGGACGAATCCATGCGCCCAGGGTTCCGTCACGACCTGCCGGACGGTGAAAATTCTTTCCGGCTGCCTGGGGGGCGGCGGGAGCACGGCGCCGGAGCGTGACCGCCTGACCGGCATCATGGGCCGGATCGCCGACGACGGCGGCCGCCTCTGGGTCCCTCGGACCGTATCGCCGAGATCAGGCGGTGATGGCGATCCACGGCCGGCTGAAAGTTCGCGGCGATGTAGCTCCGTTCCGTGACTGCGAGCGCCCGGTGGCCCAGAAGTTGCGCGGCATGACGGATATGGTCTGGATCGAGGTCGGAGATCGTGGTCGCGACGCAATCGCGCACGAGATGGGGATTGACCACATGGTCAAAGCGCCGGCGCGTATGGCGTTCGAAGATGCGTTGCAGGCCGCCAGCGGTCAGCACAGTGCCACCCTGCCCAACCCAGAGCGCATTGCCGGGGCACGGGGGCGAGTCGGGCGCTTTTCCCGGGACACGGGCCAGGCTTAGTAGTGGCCGAACCTCGCTCAGGTATCGCGCAAGCGGTGCCTCCAGGAATGCGGGCCACACCGTGTGGATCGCCCGGTGATTCTTCGTTTCGGACCCAGGGAATTGTAGGGTGATGCGACTTTTGAGCTGCCGGAGGTGCAAGCCGATCTCCATCCCCAACAAATTTCGGACGCGCAAGGGTCGCGAGGCCAGCAGCGCGATGATCAAACCATCGCGGTAATCGCGGCCCGCAGCGACGCGATCTCGGTCCGGCACCCCGAGCGGAGGCGAGTCCAGGAC
>DATKPL010000069.1:0-5634 GCA_035524155.1 Rhizomicrobium sp. | reverse complement strand
GTCCAATGCACGCCATCCTGCGAATGGACGGAATATTCGATGCCGCGGCGAAACTGCCGCATCCGGCGCCGGTCTATGCCCGTGACGAGCTGGGCGCCTTCCGGATCGAGTGCCCAGGCCGCGATTCTTTCGCTCAACCTGTGGCTGCGGCTGACTGGCCAGGAACTGTTGCGCAGCGCGATCATGTGGTCATGCGCGATCTTGCGCGCTTTTTCGCCCAGCGGCAGGATATTCGCCAAGGCCATGGTCTCGCCGCTTTCGATGGGAAGATCGCCCTTCCACAGCTCATAGCTGTGGTGTTCATCGGCGCAGGCGTCGCAGATCGCGCCCGCGATCCCCTTGGCCTCGGCATTGCTTTCCGCCTCGAAATTGTCGCGGCAGACCACCGACCCCGAAAGGTCGAAGCAATACAGGCTGTAGTTGCTCATCACGGCGCTCTCCAGACCACCGGAGTCTAGCACGGCCCTGTGACAAGAATAGATTCAAAATGGGCATGGAGGACCACAACCAGCAAGCGAAGGGCCGGGTAGAAAATTGCCGATCTCCGGAGTGGCCGTCGCGCTGAGAATGCGCAGGACGCTTACCCGGCGGCAGGTTTGTCCATGTCCCGCTCCATCAGGCCGGTGCCGACAAAAACCTTGCCGGAAGACGTGACGGTCGCTTGGTAAAGCTCATCGCCCTTTGTCGCCGTAAAGAAGAAATTGCCGTCCTGCACGGCGGCCAGCTTGTCAGGCCGATAACCCGCACTGACGATTTCGGCCTTGGCGCGGCTTTCCTGCTGAGGCGTGAAGGAATTCACGGTCGCCTGCGCAAGGGCGGGCGTCGTTCCGGCAAAGATGGCCATTGCGGCAAGAAATGCGTTGCGCATTTTTACCTCCATGTTCATGGGTAAAACCGGGATGATGGCGCTTGCGTTCCGGGGCGGAAGCGCCGCAGCGGTCGCGAAACGCTTAAATCTTGTTTCGCTTCCGGACATCTTCAGGCGGCGTGGAATCGATCCGCGCAAGGGGATCGCTCCCGAAACCATATTCACAAAGGGTCAGCCAATCTCGACGCCCGCCGATCGCCGTGACTCGCCGAGAAAAAAGGCGGCGCTCGAAAGCGCCGCCTTGCGTCAGGACCGATAAAGTCCGTCCACGGATTACTTCGCCGGCTGCGCCGACATCGCCGCGGCACGCGCCTTCATCTGGGCATCCAGCTTGTCCAGCGCGGCGGATTGTTCGACGGGAGTGAGCTTGGCCCATTCGGTGTCATAGCGTTGCTTCCTTGCCATGCGCTGGTCCGGCGTCTCGGCCCGGTCCTTGGTCATTTCTTCCTGGCGGGCGGCCTTCTTCTGGTCGTCCGTCATGCCCATGGTGGCTTTGTCGCGGTCCACGATCATCATCGCCATGTCCTGGCGCGAGAAGATTCCCATGCCGCCCTGGGCGTTGGGCTGCATGGACATGGCGTTGCCGCCGCTCATGCTCATGCTGCCTCCGTTTTTGTTGCTGCCGCTCATGCTCATGGAGCCGCCCATCGATTGGGCGAAGGAGGCGGTGGCAAGCATGGACGCCGCCGCGCAAATCACGATACCGCTGATACGCATAAAGTCTCTCCCTGATGGATATCTGCTATTCGCGAGTCTGACGCTCCGGTTACCGGCTTATAGCATAAGCCAAAGAAAAAGCCCCGCGGGCTGCCTCAAGTGGCGAAGCCATCAAAAAGCTGCACGCGGGGCCCGATTCTTCAGGCAATTCCGGCCGTTCAGCCGTTCTGCATCCCGCCCAGGAAATCCTGCTTGCCCAGGGCCACGCCCTTGTGGCGCAGGATGTCGTAGCCGGTGGTGATGTGGAAATAGACGTTGGTGAGGACCCAGTTGTTCAGATAGTCCTTGCCGCTGAAATGGAATTCCCGCTGGGGGAATTTCAGGTGGATTTCGCGATCCTCGGCGCCCGCGAATTTCGATGCGTCGATGCTTTTGAGGAAGGCGATGGTCTTGACCAGGCGCGCCTTCAACTGCGCCACCGTGGTTTCATTGTCTTCGTAAGCGGGGATTTCCACGCCGGCCAGGCGGGCGGCGCCGCCTTTGGACATGTCGGTGGCGATGCGCACCTGCGCGGTGAGCGGCAGCATGTCGGGCGCAAGCCTGAGCTCCAGATAGGAATCCACATTCTCACCCTTTTCCTTGGCGTAGGCCTCGGCCTTGGTCAGGACGCTGTGGAAGCTGCCCAGCATGTGAGCCAAGGGGGGCACGCATGCATCGTAAATGGAAAAAGCCAATTTCATCTCCCTGGGGAATTTTCGCGGGCGCGACTTGAGCGCGAAACAGGATTGCAATCAAGCATCTGATGGGCCTATCAAAGCCATGTTCCTGTCAAGGTTTTCAGTCATGGCCGATGCGTCCTCGAACAGCCTTCCCGACCGCCTCTCCACCAATCCCCAAAGCCCGTATCACAACGCCCAATTGCTGGAGCAGGGCGTGGGCGTGCGCTTCAACGGCGTGGACCGCAACAATGTCGAGGAATATTGCGTCAGTGAGGGCTGGGTGCGGCTCGCCGTGGGCAAGACCGTGGACCGTCATGGCAATCCGATGACGGTGAAGTACAAGGGCAAGGTCGAGCCCTATTTGCGCGGTGCCGAATAACCGCTATCACGCGGGGCGTGACGCAACTTTCACCCTCAGGGCCCGTTAGGCCCTAAGCCCATGACCGAACAAGACGGCCTGCCTCTTCCCCAACGCTATTGGGCGATCCTCACCGTCGGGCTGGGGATTGTGATGGCGGTCTTGGACGGTGCCATCGCCAATGTGGCCCTTCCCACCATCGCCCAGGACCTGCACGCGACGCCGTCCTTCTCGGTCTGGATCGTCAATGGTTATCAATTGGCCATCACCATCTCGCTCCTGCCGCTGGCATCTTTGGGCGAGATCATCGGCTATCGCCGTGTCTATCTGGTGGGACTTCTGCTCTTCACGGTGGCCTCGCTCTGCTGCGCCCTGGCGCACACGCTGCTGCTTTTGACGGCGGCGCGGGTGCTGCAAGGCTTCGGCGCCGCCGGCATCATGAGCGTGAATGCGGCGCTGGTGCGGTTCACCTATCCGCGCGCACAATTGGGCCACGGCATCGGCATCAATGCGCTGGTGGTGGCGGTGTCGGCGGCGGTGGGCCCGACCTTGGCGGCCGGCATCCTGGCGGTGGGAAACTGGCCCTGGCTGTTTGCTGTCAATATTCCCTTCGGTGTCGTCGCCTGGGCCATCGGACGGACGGCGCTGCCGCACACGCCCAAGGCGCCGCATCCCTTCGACTGGCGGGGTGCGCTGCTTTCCGCCGTCACCTTCGGCATCGGCATTGCCGCCATCGACAGCGTGGGACATGGCGAGCGTCCGTTGCTCTATGTCAGCGAGTTCGCGATCGCTGTCATCGCCGGCGTGGTCCTGGTCAGGCGCGAGCGCCATGCCAGATCGCCGCTCCTGCCGGTGGACCTGTTGCGCATCCCCATTTTCTCGCTTTCGATCCTCACCTCGATCGCATCCTTCTGCGCCCAGATGCTGGCCTATGTGGCGCTGCCCTTTTACCTGGAGGAGCGCTTCGGCTATTCCGCGGTGCAGATCGGGCTCCTGATCACGCCTTGGCCGCTGGGTGTGGCGCTGACCGCGCCTTTGGCAGGCCGGATGGCCGAACGCTATCCGGCGGGTCTGCTGGGCGGCATCGGCCTGCTGATATTTGCGGCCGGATTGGCGGCGCTGGCGATGCTGCCGCTTCATCCCACTATGACCGATATTGCCTGGCGCATGGCGGTGGCGGGCGCGGGCTTCGGCCTGTTCCAGTCGCCCAACAACCGCACCATGATCGCGGCGGCGCCGCGCGAAAGAAGCGGCGGCGCTTCCGGCATGCTGGGCACGGCGCGCCTTCTGGGCCAGACCACGGGCGCGGCTTTGGTGTCGTTGCTGCTGGCGCGCTACGCGATCGAGGGCACGCGCATTTCACTGATGGTGGGCGTGGGCTTTGCGCTGGTCGGCGCGGCGCTCAGCACCTTGCGTTTGTCGGAAGCGGGCGCGAAAGGCGGCCAGGCGGTGCGCGTGCTGGAAGCGCCGCGGGCGACAGGCGAGTGACCGTGAAGCGCGTGACGGTCAACGACCGCATGCAGAGGAACTATCGCTATATCCTGTCCGCGCGCATGGGACGGGACTTCGATCCGGAATTCGCCCCCGAACTCACGCCCAAGGAGATGCTGGCGCTGGGCGTGTTCGGCGGGAAATATATGACCGACTGCCGCAAGGAATTTCCGGCCAACTGGTTCACGCGCGCCAAGCTCTCGCCCAAAAGCCGCGATTGTTCGCTGAATTATTTCGGCGTCTGCGCCTCGAGCCCGCTATCGGCCTGGCGCAGGAAAGGCTGGATCCATCCCGACGACCCGCGCGGCTGGTTCCAATGGTATTGCCGCTATTACATGGGCCGGCGCATGCCGGAGGAAGACCATCGCCAGATCGGCCGCTGGAAAGCGTTCAGGCGTCATGCCGCGCAGATCAAGGCCCGGTGCGAGCCGGGCGACATATTCTGCCGTCCGCGCCAGCGCCAGGCCTTGCTGCAATGGGCTTATGACAGCCGCAAACTTTAAGCGCGCTTACTTCTGATTGATGGCGAAAGAGCCGGGTCCCGACGCCGCCAGCAAGAGGAAAATAAAGCAGAAGCAGATCGCTTCGCCGCCGCCATTGATGATGGGGAAGGGGCTTCTGGGAAAATGCGCCAGGAAATAGGCGAAGGCCATTTCGCCCGAGGCGATGAAGGCGGCCCAGCGGCTGAACAACCCCAGCACGATCAGTGCGCCCCCCACCAGCTCAATGATGCCCGCCGGGCCCACTGGAAAAGACATCAGATTGAAGGCATGCACGGCGCCGCCGGCGGCCATGGGAAAGTGAAATACCTTGTTGGTGCCATGTTCCAGAAAGAGCAAGCCGATGACGATACGGGTGATGCCTTGAATCTGCGGTGCGAATTTATTGAGAAAATCCACGATGAACCTCCCAGCCGGTTTATCGGGCGACTATAGCGGCCGGGGAACTCAGCCGATAGCGAGGGGATTTGGTTTTCCAAAGCGCTCCCTCCGTACCGAAATTCGCGCGGCGGCGGCGGGAACCATTTTTCATCTGGGGGCTTTTGATCGGTACGGGGGTGGACTCTCCCCGGGGCGAAACCGTTTTACGGCAGAGGTTTATGAGCATTTCCGACAGCGCGTCCGCACGTGAATATCTGAAATTGTCCACCCGGGACTTGCATGGCCGGCTCGACGCGGCAGCAGGGGTGATGCGGCTTGAGACTTATCCCGGTTATGGGGACTTCCTGGCCGCCCATGCCGCCGCCCTGATCCCGCTGGAAGCGGCCCTGGAAAAAGGGGGCATCGAACGCCTCCTGCCCGATTGGGCGCTTCGCCGCCGCAGTGCCGCCCTGACCGATGACCTGGCCGATCTGGGCCTGGGTTGCGAGGCGCTGGCCGCGCCGACCTTCCGCTCCGAAGCCGGCCTGTTGGGCGCGGCGTATGTCCTGGAAGGATCGCGGCTCGGCGCGCGCGTGGTGCTGGGCCGGGTAGGCGCCGATAGCCCCACGCGCTATCTGCGGCACGGCGACGGCATGAAATTCTGGCCGAACTTCCTTGCCG
>DATKPL010000068.1:0-5153 GCA_035524155.1 Rhizomicrobium sp. | reverse complement strand
ACCGAATTGGCCTCGATGCTCTCGGCGAACTCCTTACGGATGGTGCCCGGCGCGGCGTTGGCGGGATTGGTGGCGCCCATCACTTCGCGGTTCTTGGCGATGGCGTTCTCGCCTTCCAGCACCTGCACCACCACGGGACCTGAGGTCATGAATTCCACCAGGCTGTTGAAGAAGGGCCGCTCGCGATGCACGCCATAGAAGGCCTCGGCCTGCGCCTTGGAGAGGCGGGTGCGGCGGCTGGCGATCACGCGCAGGCCCGCATCCTCGAACTTGGCGACGATCTTGCCCGTGAGGTTGCGCCGCGTGGCGTCCGGCTTGATGATGGAAAGGGTGCGCTCGACGGCCATGACGGTCTCCAATAGTCCCATTAATTAAAGCGCGGGCCTTATAGCGGCGCTTTCGTGCCGGGAGCAAGCGCCACCCTCCAACGCCCCTTGCGGTCCGGCGGGACAGTCGATATGGGGCGCTTCGCTATTTGAGGCCCCATGCTGGCGATCGACAATCTGGTGGTGCGCATCGCGGGCCGGGACATCCTGTCCGGCGCGACCGCGAACCTGCCTGCCGGACGGCGGACGGGGCTGGTCGGGCGCAACGGCGCCGGCAAATCGACCCTGTTCAAGGTGATCCTGGAGCAGCTCCAACCGGATGACGGCCAGGTGAGCTGGCCCAGCGCCTGGAAAGTGGGCGCGGTGGCGCAGGAAGCGCCCGGCACCGACGAAAGTCTGCTCGACACCGTGCTGCATGCTGACAAGGAACTCACCGAGCTGTTGGCGCAGTCCGAGCAAGAAACCGACGGCCACAGGCTGGGCGACATCTATGCGCGGCTGGAAGCGATCGACGCCTATACGGCGCCGGCCCGCGCGGCGGAAATTCTCGCCGGTCTGGGTTTCTCCGCCGAGGATCAACTCCGTCCCTGCCGCGAATTCTCAGGCGGCTGGCGCATGCGCGTGGCGCTCGCGGCCATCCTGTTTTCGGCGCCCGATCTGCTTCTCCTGGACGAACCCACCAACTATCTCGACCTCGAAGGCGTGCTCTGGCTGGAGAATTATCTCACGCGCTATCGCGGCACCGTGGTGGTGGTGAGCCATGACCGCGACCTGCTCAACAATGTCTGCGAATTCGTCCTGCATCTGGAGCGGGGCAAGGTCAGCCTCTATACCGGCAATTACGATACGTTTGTCGAGACCCGCGCCGCCAAACGCGCGCTCGACATCGCCTTTGCGCGCAAGCAGCAAGCCGCGCGTGCCCACATGCAGGCCTTTGTCGATCGTTTCCGCGCCAAGGCGTCCAAGGCACGCCAGGCGCAGAGCCGCCTCAAGATGCTGTCCAAGATGGCGGTGGTGGAAGTGCCTACCGACGAGCATGTGGCGCCCATCCGCATCCCGACCGCCATCGAAGCCAGCCCGCCCCTGATCACCATGGATCGCGCCAGCGTGGGTTATGAGCCGGGCAAACCCATCCTCACCGGCCTGTCGCTGCGCATCGATCCCGAGGATCGCATTGCCCTTCTGGGCAAGAACGGCAACGGCAAATCCACCTTTGCAAAATTGCTGGCCGGCAAGCTCGAAACCATGGGCGGGGAACTCACGCGTGCCCGGAAACTGGTAGTGGGCTATTTCGCCCAGCACCAGCAGGAAGAACTCGATCTCACCTTGACACCGGTCGAGACGCTATCGGCACTGCGGCCAAAAATGACCCTGGAAGAAGTGCGCACCCAGCTGGGTGGCTTCGGCTTTTCTGCCGACAAGGCGCTGACCAAGGTGGGGCAATTGTCGGGCGGCGAGCGCGCCAGGCTGATGCTGGCGCTCGCCACCCTGGACAAGCCCAATCTTTTGATCCTGGACGAGCCCACCAACCATCTCGACATCGACGCGCGCAACGAGCTTTTGACCGCGCTCAATGATTTCGACGGCGCGGTGGTGCTGGTGAGCCATGACCGCCGCCTGATCGAGGCAACGGCCGAAAAACTGCTCCTGGTGTCGGACGGCAAGGTCGCGCCATATGAAGGCGACCTAGACGACTATCGTCGCTTCCTGTTGGCCGGCGACAACACGCCCACCCGGCGCGCAGAACCGGATGCCAAACCGACCAAGGAAAATACCCGCCGCGACAATGCCCAGAGGCGCCGCGAGCTCAAGCCGCTCAAGGATCGCATCGACTCCGCGGAATCCCAGATTGCCACTCTGCAGGCGGAGCTTGCCAAGCTCGATCGCGCGTTGGCCGACCCGCTGCTGTTCACCAGAGACCCCGCAAAAGGCAGCGCGGTGTCGAAGAAACGCGCCGAGGCCGCGCGCAAGCTCGCCGCCGCAGAAAGTCAGTGGATGACGGCTCAGCAGGACTATGAAGCGGCCATGGCCGCAGAGTAATCGCGCTTATTTCAAATGCTGGCGGGCGATGCGCGTCCACTCGGATTGACGGCGGCGATAATAGCTGGGCGCGCCTTTCACCGAATCCAGGATCTCGCGGAACAATTGCTGCGCGCGCTGCTCCTGGCCCAACTGCTCGAGCAGCAGTGCGAAACGGCAGCGCGCCTCTTCGCCCGGATAGCGCGGCACGACGCTGTCATATTGGCGGACCGCCAGATCATTCTTGCCTTCAAGCGCCAGCGCGCGGGCATAATCCAGTTCCGCATCGGCATCGAAGGCGGCCGGATCGGTCTCCTTGAGGCGCTGGAACAGCGTTTCCGCCGCCGCGCCGTCTCCCGACAACATCTTGGCCCGCGCCAGCCCCTTCAACAGGGTGGGATCGTTGGCGCCCAGCGGTCCCGCCATGGCGCTTTCATAAAGTTCCACTGCGTCGGCGAAGCGCCCCATGCGGATGCATTCCTCCGCCAGCGCCCGCTTGGCATCGGCGGAGCCCACCGTCGCCACCTGGCGCTGCTTTTCGCGGAAATTGCGGCCGGGATCGGCCACATTCACCACATTGTCGGCAAAGCGCCGGGCCGGCGCGCTGGACCACATGTCAGGCAGGATGGCGAACGCGCCATAGGCGATCCAGCCGAACGGCGGCGGCACGATGGCGATGGCCAGAATCCACAGGAACGAACGGCCTGTGCGGATCACATGATAGGCCAACGCCAGATCGATCAGCAGCGCGAAACCGATACCGTAAAACATGCCCTAACCCTGCTTCTCGAATTTGCCGGAAGGAGATTCCTTCCAATAGGTCACGTCGTGACCCGCGTCCTTGGCTTTCTTCCACGCCGCGCGCGCCCGGTCCACGAATGTCTGGTCGCGCCCGTCGAACAGCATCACCACCCGCGCCAGCGCCGACAGCGAGGTCCAGTCCGACGGCTCGGCTCCCCCCACGCAAAACAGGATCTGCGCGCCATTGGGATTCTCGTCCTCGACCGTGATCAAGACCGGCTGGCGCCTGGGATCACCATCGCCCGACTGCGCGTGGGCCAGAAAACTGGAATCATCGTAAGTCCAGAGCAAATTATCCAGCGCGTCGGACCGTTCCGAGGATTCGGTCTTGATCACGGCGCGCCACCCGCGCTCCAGCGATTTCTCGACCAGTCCCGGCAGCACATCTTCCAGCGCCCGCCGCTCCAGATGATAGAAAAGCGTCTCGGTCACGTCTCGTAATGCTCGCGCACCAATTGATTGAGCAGATTGACGCCCCACCCCGTGCCCCAGCTGGGAATCATGGGCTTCTGCTCGCCGTCCTGCCAGGCGACGCCGGCGATATCGAGATGCGCCCATACCGTGCCGTTCTCGATGAAGCGCTTGAGGAATTGCGCGGCAGTGATCGAGCCGGAATTGGCGCCGCCGATATTCTTCACATCGGCGATCTTGGAGCGGATCATCTTGTCGTAAGCAGGATCGAGCGGCAGGCGCCACACCCGCTCGCCAGTCCGGCGTCCCGCTTCGCTCAACCGCTCCGCCAGCTTGTCGTTGTTGGAGAAGACGCCGGCATGCTCAAAGCCCAATGTCTGCACGATCGCCCCGGTGAGCGTCGCCAGATCGATGATGAATTTGGGCTTGAATCGGCGCTGCGTATAGGTGAGCGCGTCCGCCAGCACCAATCTTCCTTCGGCATCGGTGTTGAGTACTTCGATGGTCTGGCCCGACAGGGAGGTCAGCACGTCATCGGGACGAATGGCGTCGCCGCCCGGCATGTTTTCCACCAGCCCGATCACCCCCACCGCATTGACGCGCGCCTTGCGGGTGGCGAGCGCCATCATCGCGCCGGTGACGGCCGCGGCGCCGCCCATGTCACCCTTCATCCCCATCATGCCGCTGCCGGGCTTGAGGGACAGGCCGCCGGAATCGAAGCACACGCCTTTGCCGACAAAAGCGACAGGCTCGCTTTTCTTCTTCCCGCCCAGCCATTGCATCACCACCAGCTGGCTTTCGCGCGCGCTGCCCTGGCCCACGCCCAGAAGCGCGCCAAACCCCTGGCGCTTCATTTCCGCTTCGCCCAGCACCTCCACTTTCACGCCCAGCTTGCCGAGCGCCTTGGCCCGGCGCGCGAACTCTTCCGGATGGAGCACATTGGGCGGCTCGTTCACCAGATCGCGCGCCAGGGTCACGCCATCGGCCACCGCCTCCAGCGCCTGATAGGCCCGCTTGGCGGCCGCAGCGTCGGCGGTTGCGATTTTGAGGGTCGAGAGATGTTTCTTGAATTCATCCAGATTGCGGGTGCGGTACTTGTCGAAACTGTAACCGCGCAGGCGCGCTCCGAACGCCAGATGTGCCGCAACTTCGCCACTTTTCACTTTCGTTCCCTTGGGGAGGTCGATCTCGAAAGTGGCTGCGGTCTCGCCCGCGCTTTCCAGCTTGGCGACGATCTGGGCGCCAAGCAGATCAACCGCCTTTTCATCCAGTGTCTCGGCCTTGCCCAGCCCGACCACCAGGATGCGGGAGACGGAAAGCCCGGCAGGCGCGGCGATTTCCACAAATTGCCCTGCTTTTCCCGTAAAGCGCGAAACCTTGAGCGCGCGGCTGAGCGCGCCGCCGCTGGCCTGGTCGGCCTTGGCCGCGCCTTGTGACAATTTCCCGCCTTCGGACGCCGCCACGACCCAGCTTCCGGACTGGACTTTGGGGGTAAGCGCGGCAAAAGAAATCTGCATGAAATTCTCCGGATTTGCGGGTTGGCGTGATGCGGAAAAGCAGTGCTAGTTTACCGAATCGCGAGAGGGGCGAAAGTCC
>DATKPL010000067.1:0-6733 GCA_035524155.1 Rhizomicrobium sp. | reverse complement strand
CGTCGCCACCGTATTCGCCATCACTTCGGGGCTGGCGCCCGCCATGCTGGCGCTGACCACGATGGTGGGGAGATCTATGTTCGGCAGCGGCGCTACCGGCAGCATGAACAGGGCGCCAAGTCCGGCCAGCCCCAACCCGATCGCCAGAAGGGTGGTGGCGACAGGCCGGCGGACGAACAGCGCGACCATATTCATCGCTTATTCTCCGGGCTGGGGAGCAGGTGCGGGGCCGCCGCGGCGCCGCGCGCGCCAGGCGCGCAGGTCGGCACCCCAGCGGTCGAAATAGATATAGATCACCGGTGTCGTGAAGAGCGTGAGGGCCTGGCTGACCAGAAGGCCCCCCACGATTGAAATACCCAGGGGGTGGCGCAATTCCGAACCCATGCCCGAACCCACCATCAGGGGCAGCGCGCCGAACAGCGCCGCGACAGTGGTCATCATGATGGGACGGAAGCGCAGCAGCGCTGCCTGATGGATCGCCTCGGTGGGCGATTTGCCTTCGTTGCGTTCGGCCTCGAGCGCGAAGTCGATCATCATGATCGCGTTCTTCTTGACGATGCCGATCAGGAGGATGATGCCGATGATCGAAACGATATTGAGGTCATGGCCCGTCACGATGAGAGCGAGCAGCGCGCCCACGCCTGCCGATGGCAAGGTGGACAGGATCGTGACTGGATGGATGAAGCTCTCATAGAGCACGCCCAGCACGATATAGACCGTAACCAGCGCGGCCAGGATCAGGAGCACCTCGTTGCCCAGCGCATCCTGGAACGCCACGGCGGACCCTTCGAACTGCGACGTGATGCCCGGGGGAAGCCCTGCCGCGTCCTCACCGTCCTTGACCGCCTGCACGCCTTCGCCCAGCGAATAGCCCGGCGCCAGATCGAAGGAGAAGGTCGCCGACGGAAATTGGCCCAGATGGTCGATCTGAAGCGGCACGGTGCGCTGGTCGATATGGGCGATGGCCGACAGGGGCACCTGCCCGCCTTGCGACGACGGCAGGTAAATGTCGTTCAGCGAAGCCACCGTATTCTGAAGCTTGGGATCGGCCTCCATGATCACGCGATACTGCGTGGATTCGGTGAAGATGGTCGAGATGATGCGCTGGCCGAAACTGTCATACAGCGCATTGTCGATGGTAGATTGGGAAATACCGAACCGCGCCGCGGTGTTGCGGTCCACGGTGAGGAAGGCCGAGAGGCCGCGGTCCAGATATTCCGTCGAGACATTGCGCAGCGCCGGCGCCTTCTGCAGCTGGGCCAAAAGCTTGGGCACAAAGGCATTGAGATCGGCCGTGGTCGCCGATTGCAGCACGAATTGATACTGGGCGCGGCTCACTGTGGAATCGATGGTGAGGTCCTGCACCGGCTGCAAATAGAAAGTGATGCCCGGCACCGCATGCGCGTCGGCCGCCAGCCGGTTCATGATGGTGGTGACGTCGTCGCGGTCACTCTTGTCCTTGAGATTGATCAGGAAGCGGCCGCTGTTGAGGGTGGAATTGGTGCCGTCCACGCCGATGAAGGAGGACAGGCTCGCGACGTCCTTGTCCTGCAGAATCTTCTGCGCAACCGCGCGCTGACGCCGCGCCATCTCGTCGAACGAGACGGTCGGTCCCGCCGTGGTGATGGCTTGGATGAAGCCGGTGTCCTGGAGCGGAAAGAAGCCCTTGGGAATCAGGATATAAAGCAGGACGGTCAGAACCAGGGTGCCCACCGCGACCAGCATGGTGAGCGGCTGATGGACCAGGACCCATTTGAGCAGCCGGTCATATTCGGCGATCACGCGCTCGTAATAATTCTCGATGGCGCGCTGGAAGCGGTTTTGCCGCTTCACCTCTTCGGAGTGACTGTGCAAGAGCTTGGCGCAGAGCATCGGCACCAGGGTGAGCGACACCACCGCCGAAATCAGGATGGTGATGGCCAGGGTGACCGCGAACTCGCGGAACAGCCTTCCCACCACTTCTTCCATGAAGAGCAGCGGGATCAATACCGCGATCAGCGAGATGGTCAGCGACATGATGGTGAAGCCGATCTCGCCGGCCCCCTTCATGGCGGCATTGAAGGGCGTATAGCCATGCTCGATATAGCGGGAGATGTTCTCGATCATCACGATCGCGTCATCCACCACGAAACCGGCCGAAATGGTAAGCGCCATCAGGGAGAGATTGTTGAGCGAAAAGCCCAGCAGATACATGGAAGCAAAAGTGCCGATAATGGAGAGCGGCACCGACAGGCTGGGAATGAAGGTGGCCGGCAGGCTGCCCAGGAAGAGGTAGATCACCAGGACGACCAGCGCCACCGCCAGCATCAGCTCGAATTCCACATCCGCGACCGAGGCGCGGATCGTGTTGGTGCGGTCGGTAAGGACATTCACCGTCATCGAAGCGGGAAGGCCTGCCACGATCTGGGGCAGAATCTCCTTGACCGAATCCACCACCTGGATGACGTTGGCGCCCGGCTGCCGCTGCACATTGAGCAGCACCGCGGGCGTCATGTTCGCCCAGCTGGAAAGCTTGTTGTTCTCCGCTCCCTGCACCACCGTCGCCACGTCCGACAGATGCACCGGCGAGCCGTTCTTGTAGGCGATCACCATGTTGGCGTAGTCGGCCGCGCTTTGCAGCTGGTCGTTGGCGTTAATCGTGTAGGATTGCGAGGCGCCGTCGAAGCTGCCCTTGGGCGCGTTGGAATTGTTGTTGTTGATGGTTGTGCGCAGGTCGTCGATGTTGAGACCGTAGGACGCCAATTGCTGCAGATTGGCCTGCACGCGCACGGCCGGACGCTGGGCGCCGGATATGCTCACCAGGCCGACGCCGGCGAGCTGGGAAATCTTCTGGGCGATGCGGGTATCGGCCAGGTCTTCCACAGTGGTGATGGGCAGGCTGGGCGAGGAAATCGCCAGGGTGATCACCGGCGCATCGGCGGGATTGACCTTGGCATAGACCGGCGGGACGGGCAGCTGCGGTAACAGACTGCCACCAGCATTGATCGCCGCCTGCACTTCCTGCTCGGCCACATCAAGGCTGAGTGTGAGATCGAATTGAAGCGTGATGATCGAAGAGCCCGCCGAGGATACCGAGGACATTTCCTTCAGGCCCGGCATCTGGCCGAACTGGCGCTCGAGGATGGCGGTGACCGAGGTGGTCATCACGTCCGGGCTGGCGCCGGGATAAAAGCTCGAGACCTGGATGGTGGGATAATCCACTTCCGGCAACGCCGAGAGCGGCAGGAAGCGATAGCCGGCCAAACCCACCAACATGATGGCAATCATCAGCAGCGATGTCGCCACCGGCCGGAGAATAAAAGGTGCTGAAGGGTTCATCTTGGATTAGGGCCCGCCGGGACGCCGTCCGCCGCCACCGCCGTTACGCCGCGCCGCGGCCATTCCGCTCTTGCATGTATCCGACAACGAGGCCCGGTTCTGCGCCAGGCACCGCATCGCATCGCGGCCGGTCTGGCCCGCGCAGAGTTTGGAGATATCGGCGCTGCAAGCCTGCATGATCGCGGCTTGCGCCTTGGCGCGCTGGGCCGCTCTTGCGGCATCGCCGGCCGCACCCGAAGGCTGGGCAATCTTCTGGGCGCCTGCAGCCGGGATCACCACATCGGAGCCGTCACGCAGGCGGTCGGCACCATCCACCACCACCGTGTCGCCCGGCTTCAAGCCGTCGAGAATGGCCACCTTGTCGCCGTCCTGCACGCCCAGCTTGACGCTGCGCTGGTTGACGGTCTTGTCGGGGTTGACGATGAACACGAAGGTGCCGCTGGCGCCGCGCTGGATCGCGGCCACCGGCACCACGGTCTGGTTCTGAAGCGTATCCACCAAGAGGCGGATATTGACGAACTGGTTCGGGAACAGCTTCAGGTCGGTATTGTCGAACATGGCGCGCAGCTTGACCGTGCCGGTGGTGGTGTCGACCTGATTGTCCACGGTTGCGAGTTTGCCGGAGGCAAGCTTGTTGGTCTGGCTGCGGTCCCAGGCATCGGCTTCCAGCACCGCGCCGTTGGAGGTGCGCGCCATGATCTGGGGAATACTGTCTTCCGGCACGGTGAAAACCACCGACATGGGTGAAAGTTCGGTCACCACCACGATGCCGGTGGCCTGGTTCGCGGCCACGATATTGCCCACATCCACCAGATGCAGACCGACCCGGCCGGTTACGGGTGAAACGATGCTGGTGTAGCGAAGATTGATCGCTGCGCTTTCGACCGCGGCCTGGTCGGTTTCGACGATGCCGGCATCGGATTGCACCAGGGCCTTCTGGGTCGCCAGTTGCTGCTCGGAAATGGCGTTCTGCGCCGACAGGGCCTGATAACGTGAGAGGTCCACCTTGGCATTGGCGAGATTGGCCTGATCCCGGGCAAGATTGCCTTTGGCCTGGTCCAGTGCCGCCTGATAGGGGCGCGGATCGATCTGGGCGAGCAGGTCACCCGCCTTCACCATCTGGCCTTCCGTGAAATAGAGCTTCATCAAAAGACCGCCCACCTGGGGCGTGGCCGTGGCGGTCGCTAAGGGCGTCACCGTGCCCAGCGCATTCAAGGTGATGTTGATGGGCCCGTCGACTGCTGTGGCGACGCCGACAGGCTGGGCGCCATTGTTGAAGCGGGTATTGACCTGCGGCTTGGGATAGATGGCCCAGACCACCAGCGCCACCAGGCCCAAGCCAATGGCTGCCCAGATGATCCAGGACAGGCGCGGATAGCGCCGTCCGAAGGCCTTGATCCCTCCCCAGGTGGACGAACCGCCCTGGTTCGGCCCCGCATAGGGGGTACGGGCATGGGGGAGGTGTTTGTCGGTGCCTTCAATGCTCATCTGGTCCAAATTCCGCGAAAAGAACCGGCGCCGCCTTATGGGGCCGGCACTTGCAAAAACCGGGATTGTGAGTACCGGTTCCTTGGGCTCTGTTCGCTATCCTACGCTCCACGGGGGTCACTTAGCAGCGACTTTAAACGGAAATTTGTCGAAAATGTCGCCGGCAGCGGGCCCACTGGCCTTGGGGGGGCAACCCGCTGTATGTCACCCCCGCCCCTTGCCCTGGCTTGTTGCGAATCGAGAGCAAAAAAACACGTGCACCAGTTCCTTCATTGGTTTTTCCACGACCTCACCCCCTGGGTCACCGGGGTCGCCCGGACCCACCCCATCTGGTGCTTTCCCATCGCCTTTGTCGTGGCATTTTCGGAGTCCTTCATAGGCGTCTCTTTCGTCATCCCCGGCACGTTCCTCCTGATCACCCTGGGCGCGGTGATCGGCGCCAGCCATATCAGCGTGATTCCGGCCTGGGCGGGGGCGGTGATCGGGTCGGTGCTGGGCGACTGGATCTCCTTCTGGATCGGCTACCACTATCATCACCAGATTCTGCATGTCTGGCCGTTCCGCCGGTACGAAGACCAGATCGAGAAGGGGCTTCACTTCTTCCACCGGTTCGGCACCTGGGCGATTTTCCTGGGAAGATTCCTGGGGCCTTTTCGCGCCACGGTGCCGCTGGTCGCCGGCATGAGCGAGCTGGAGTTCTGGCCGTTTCAGATCGCCAACACGGCATCGGCCATCCTGTGGGCGTTCGCGCTGCTCACACCCGTGGGCGCGGCTGTCCGCCACTTGATGCCGAGCTGATCTTTTCCAAAAAGTAATCCGAAGCCGAAGCCTGGCGCAGCGACTCAGCCCGCCATGCTCAGCGCGGCAATTCAGAATGTCCCATCAGGAATTCGTCAACGCCTCTGGCGCATTGGCGCCCTTCGCGGATGGCCCAAACCACCAGCGACTGACCCCGGCGCATGTCGCCACAGGAAAAAACCTTGGCTGCGCTGGTCTTGTAGGTGAGCGTGTCGGCCTTGACGTTACCACGCACATCCAGCGCCACCTGCGCCTGATCGACCAGACCCTGCTTGCGCGGGCCGGTGAAGCCCATCGCCAGCAGCACCAGTTCGGCCTTCAAGGTGAATTCGCTGCCCGGCACTTCGGCGAGATTCATTTTCCCGCCATCGCCCAGCTTCCATTCGACGCGCACGCATTCCAGGCCCGTGAGCTTGCCGCCTTCGACAAGAAAGCGCCTGGTCTGCACCGACCAGTCGCGCGCCACGCCTTCTTCCTGGCTGGACGATGTGCGCAGCTTGAGCGGCCAATCCGGCCACACCAGGGACTTGTTCTCATGAAGTGGCGGCTTGGCGAGAATCTCCAGCTGCGTGACCGAGAGCGCGCCTTGCCGGTTGGAGGTGCCGATGCAGTCCGAGCCCGTATCGCCGCCGCCGATCACCACCACATGCTTGCCCTTGGCCGTCAACGTGCCTGACGGCGCCGCCTTTTCTTCACTGTCGCCCGCGACCCGCTTGTTCTGCTGGGTGAGAAAATCCATGGCGAAATGCACGCCCGGGATTTCACGCCCGGGAATCGGTAGGTCGCGCGGCGCTTCCGCCCCACCCGCCAGCACCACCGCGTCGTAATCGGCCAAGAGCATGGCGGTCGAAATATTCACGCCCACTTCCACCCCGGCGCGAAAGGCCACGCCTTCGGCCTCCATCTGGCGGATGCGCCGGTCAATCAGATGCTTTTCCATCTTGAAGTCGGGAATGCCGTAACGCAGCAGGCCACCGATGCGGTCGGATTTCTCGAACAGCGTGACGGAATGGCCGGCACGCGCCAGTTGCTGCGCGCAAGCAAGACCCGCCGGGCCCGAACCCACCACCGCCACGGTCTTGCCGGTCTTCTTCGCCGCGACCTGCGGCCTGATCCAGCCTTCTTCCCA
>DATKPL010000066.1:0-3761 GCA_035524155.1 Rhizomicrobium sp. | reverse complement strand
ATACGCCGCCGGGCCTTCCCGCCTCGGCGCTGATCGAAGCATCCAACTATCTCAATGCCCGATTGGCCGGGCGCACCATCGACAGCGCGCGGGCCGAGATTCTGGCCGAGCTGGAAAGCGACCGGGCCCGGCTCGACACGCTGACCGCCAAGATCGTGGCCGAAGGCCTAGCCACCCTGGCGGAACCGAATGGCGGCGGCGACGACAAAGTGCTGATCGTGCGCGGGACTTCGCATCTGTTGGACAGCGTTGAAGCGCAGACCGACATCGAGCGCATCCGCACATTGTTCGACGATATCGAGCGCAAGGCCGACCTGATCCGCCTTCTGGAACTGGCCAAGGATGGCGATGGCGTGCGCATCTTCATCGGTTCGGAGAACAGGCTGTTCTCGCTGTCGGGTTCGTCCATCGTGGCGGCGCCCTATGCCAATGCCGCCGGCAAGATCGTGGGCGTGATCGGCGTTCTGGGCCCCACACGGCTCAATTACGGCCGCATCATCCCCATGGTAGACCACACCGCCAAAGTCATTGGACGGCTGCTCGGTTAGCGTTTAGGAACTACCCTCTCAAGGACAAGTCATGAGTGAAGAAACAGAACAGGAAATGCCGGAAGCGCGGATCGCCGATCCCGCGGCAGGCCCCGATCCCGTTGCCGTGCTGAAGGCCGAAGTCGAATCCCTGCGCGACCAGCGCCTGCGCGCTCTGGCGGAGGCCGAAAATATCCGCCGCCGCGCCGAACGCGAGAAGACGGAAGCCTCGCAATATGCCGTGACCAAATTCGCCCGCGACATGGTCTCGATCGCCGACAATTTCTCCCGCGCGCTGGCGGCCTGCCCGCCCGAATTGCGCGAAACCGCCGATCCGCAGATCAAGGCGGTGCTGGACGGCGTCGAAGCCACCGACCGGCAATTGATGGCGGCGCTGGAACGCTATGGCGTGAAGCCCGTCTCTACCGAAGGCGGCAAATTCGATCCCAATCTGCATCAGGCCATCGCCGAAGTGCCGGGGAACGGCAAGCCGCCTGGCACCATCGTCGATGTGGTGCAGGCGGGATACATGATCGGCGACCGGCTGCTGCGTCCCGCCATGGTGACGGTGGCGCGCCGGGGCGACGGACCGGCTCCGGTCGACACCAAGGTGTAAGGATGGCCGACCTCAACATCGTGGTGGCGGGCGCGTCGGGCCGCATGGGCCGCACCCTGGTGCGCGAGATCGCCCAGGCGCAGGGCATGGTTCTGTCCGGCGCGCTGGAAGCGGAAGGCCATCCCGATCTGGGTCGCGATGCCGGCCAGTTGGCGGGTCTTGCGCCCAACGGCATCAGGCTCACCGCCGATCCGCTGCCCTTGATCGCCGAGGCGCAAGCCGTGATCGATTTCACCCGCCCCATGGTGTCGGTGATGCTGGCGGGACTGGCGGCGCAAGCCCGCATTGTCCATGTGATCGGCACGACCGGTTTTTCGGCCGACGACGAGACGCGCATCCAGGCCGCCTCGCGCCATGCGGTGATCGTCAAATCCGGCAATATGAGTTTGGGCGTGAATCTGCTGGCGGCGCTGGTGGAAAAAGCCGCGGCCGCGCTTCCGGGTTATGACGTGGAAATCCTGGAGATGCACCACAAGCTCAAAGTGGATGCGCCGTCGGGCACGGCGCTGCTTTTGGGCCAGGCGGCGGCGCGCGCGCGCAATGTTTCCCTGGAAACCCATGCCGAGCGCGGCCGCGACGGCGAAACCGGCGCGCGCAAGGATGGCGTGATCGGGTTCGCTTCCTTGCGCGGCGGTTCGGTGGTGGGCGAGCATCAGGTGTTTCTCGCGGGCGCGGGCGAGCGGATCACCCTGTCGCATTCGGCGGAAGATCGTTCGATCTTCGCGCGCGGCGCGTTGACGGCTGCGCAATGGGGTCAGGGCAAAAAACCTGGCCTCTATTCCATGACGGACGTGCTGGGTCTTTGATGATTGCCCCCATCTGTCTTCCTCAGGACAAGCCCTCGGAAGACATCTTCCCCCACCAATGGCTTCGCCATGCGGGGGAAGAAAGCCTCAGCCAAGACGCGCCATGGTAAAATTGATGACGCACAGCGAGATCGAAGAATTCTTCGCGCGCCTCAAGAAGCACATTCCCGATCCCAAGACCGAGCTTCAGTACAAAAACCCCTATACGCTCTTGGTCGCGGTGGCGCTGTCGGCGCAGGCCACCGACAAATCGGTGAACAAGGCGACCGAGCCCTTGTTCAAGACGGTGGATACACCGGAAAAGATGGTGGCGTTGGGCGAGACAAAATTGGCCGACGCGATCAAGACCATCGGGCTTTACCGCGGCAAGGCCAAAAATGTGATCGCCCTGTCCAATATCCTGATCGAGAAACATGGCGGCCAGGTCCCCAAGGACCGCGCCGCGCTGGAGGAATTGCCGGGCGTGGGCCGCAAGACCGCCAATGTGGTTTTGAATGTCGCCTTTGGCGAGCCCACCATCGCGGTGGACACCCACATCTTCCGCGTCTCCAACCGCACGGGCCTGGCGCCTGGCAAGAATGTGCTGGAAGTCGAACTAAGCCTGGAGAAGCGGGTGCCGGAGAAATACCGGCTGCATGCCCATCACTGGCTGATCCTGCACGGGCGTTATACTTGCGTGGCGCGCAAGCCCTTTTGCCCGACCTGCGTGGTGCGCGATGTCTGCCACTTTCCGGACAAGACCAAAGAACTTCCGCCCGAGACGAAAAAACTCAAGACCGCCGCGCGCGCAAAGCGTTGAGGCAGGCGGGATCGGCTTCATTGCCCACCCCATGAGGCAGGGTCTCCACATGCTGGACCTTGGGCGGCGTGCCGGTGAAGAAAAAGAACGCCCGGCATGACGGGGTATCGTAGCGCCACATTTCGGTGGCGCCGTCCTTGCGGGTGAAGGCGGGTGTCCCCGCCAGCCCGCGCAATTGGGTGGCCTCCAAACCGGTGAAAGCATCCGGCTCACGCGCCGGCGGCGCAGGCGGGATCGGGACTTTCGGCGCGGAAGGCACGCGGGCCGGCGCGGCACAACCGGCGAGTGTCAAAAGCATGAGGGCGGCAAGGGCCTTTCTCATCGTCTCTCTTGTTCCCTGTGATGCTTCCATTTGGCCGGATCATGCTCTAATGGCATTTTGCTTATAGCGCCATCAGGAGCAGGCATGCCGCAAAAATACGACGTCGCGGGACTGGGCAATGCGATCATGGACGTGATCGCGGCGGTGGATGACGATTTCCTGCTCCGCCACGGCATCGCCAAGGGCGCGATGACCCTGATCGACGAATTCCGCGCCGAGGAACTGCATAAGGCCTTGGGCAAAAGTGTGCAGGAAGCGGGCGGCAGCGCCGCCAATACCATGGCGGGCCTGGCCTCGCTGGGCGCGCGCGCGGTGTTCCTGGGCAAGGTGCGCGACGATGTCCTGGGCGCGCGCTTTGGCGAGAGCTTGAAATCCTTGGGCGTGGATTTCACCACCGGGCGCGCCGGCGACGGCCCCTCCACCGCGTCGTCGATGATCGCGGTAACGCCGGATGGCCAGCGCAGCATGAACACCTATCTGGGCGCCTGTCGTGAGATGACGCCCGACGATGTCGATGAAAGCGAAGTCGCCGCCGCCAAGATTCTTTATATCGAAGGCTATCTTTGGGATGCCGATGCCGCCAAGGAGGCGTCACGCAAGGCGATCCGCGCCGCCAAAGGCGCGGGCGCCAAAGTAGCTCTGTCCTTGTCCGATGCTTTTTGCGTGGGCCGTTTTCGCGATGAATTCCTGC
>DATKPL010000065.1:0-3930 GCA_035524155.1 Rhizomicrobium sp. | reverse complement strand
AATCTGGGTCTGATCTTCGCCATCGGCGTCGCCTTCGGCTTGGCCAAGGACAATAATGGCGCGGCGGGCCTTGCGGGCGCGGTCTGTTTTCTGGTCGCCAGCCAGGGCGCGATCGCCTTGCTGCAGGGGCCTCCAGAAGTGTTGAAGGGCGTGCCCGCCGCTTATCAGGAGGCGGTGCTGGCGAAGTTCAAAAGCGATGCCATTGCGCCCAGTGGCGTGCCGATGGGCCTTTTGGCCGGCATCTTCGCGGGCTACGCCTATAACCGTTTCCACAATCTCAAGCTGCCGGAATATCTCGCCTTCTTCGGCGGGCGGCGTTCGGTGCCGATCATTTCCGGTTTTGGCGGCCTGGTGCTGGCGGCGATCTTCGGCCTTACCTGGCAGGGCCTCAATCATGGCATCGACATGGCCAGCCGCACGGTGCTGGCGCACGGATTGATCGGGCCATTTGTCTTTGGCGTTTTGAACCGGCTGCTGATCGTGGTGGGGTTACACCACATCCTGAACAATTTCGTCTATTTCATCCTGGGCAGTTATCACGGCGTGTTCGGCGATCTGAACCGCTTCTTCGCGGGCGATCCCACCGCCGGCACCTTCATGACTGGATTCTTCCCCGTGATGATGTTCGGCTTGCCGGCGGCGTGCCTCGCCATGTACCACACCGCGCGGCCGGAGCGGAAAGCGGCGGTCGGCAGCATGTTTCTCTCGATGGCGCTTGCCGTCTTCATCACCGGTGTCACCGAGCCGATCGAGTTTTCCTTCATCTTCCAGGCCCCGATTCTCTATGCCCTGCATGCGCTGCTTGCCGGCATCTCGGAAGTGGTGATGAATCTGTTGGGCGTGCATCTGGGCTACACCTTCTCGGCGGGCCTGATCGATTATCTGATCAACTTCAAACTGGCGACGCGGCCGCTTCTGCTGCTGCCTGTCGGCATCGGCTATTTCGCGCTCTATTACGGGGTGTTCCGCTTCACCATCCAGTGGTTCGATCTCAAGACGCCGGGGCGCGAGGCACCGGAAACGATGACGGCCGCGCCGCAAACCTCTTCGGGCAGTCGCGAGGCGGGGTTTGTCCTTGCGCTGGGTGGCCCCGGTAACCTCGTTTCGGTGGACGCCTGCGCCACGCGGCTCAGGCTGATCGTGGCTGATCAAGCCAAGGTGAACGAAGCGGCGTTGAAAGCGCTGGGTGCCAGGGGCCTGATCCGCCCGTCGGACAAGGCGTTGCAAATCGTGCTGGGACCGATCGCCGATCAGGTGGCCGCCGATATTCGCGCCGAACTCAAGCGCATCCCCGCTACGGCGGACGAAAGCCGCCTCCTGTCCGGCCTGGGCGGCAGCGCCAATCTGGTGCGCGTGACGGCGCGCTCCAGCCGCTTGCTGGTGGAAGTGAAAGACCCCGCAAAGGTGATGGAGAAAGATTTGGCCGGTGCGGCGCGCGGTGTGGTCCAGACTGGGCCCAGGACTTGGCAGATCATTGTCGGTCCCGACGCACAGGCGGTGGCAGACGGATTTGCGGCTTGACGAAATCGCCGGCCATCTGACAAGAGACGGCCATGCCCCATATTCTTCTTGAGGTTTGCGTCGACAGTCCCGCGGGTTTCAACGCCGCGATCGAAGGGGGCGCGGACCGGATCGAACTTTGTTCGTCTCTCGGCGTGGGCGGGTTGACGCCCAGTGCCGGCTTTGTGGCCTTTGCCGCCAAGGGCACGCGCCCCAGCCGGGCAATGATCCGGCCCCGCATCGGTTCCTACGTATTTTCCGAGGATGAGATTGACGTGATGCGCCGCGATATCGACGCCGTTCGCGCGGCGGGGCTCGCGGGCGTGGTGATCGGGGGCAATCTCGCGTCCGGCCAACTCGATGAAAAGACCACGGCGCGGCTGGCCCAGCACGCCGCGGGATTGGAATTGACCCTGCATCGCTCGGTGGATCTGATGCCCAAACCACTTGAGGCGGTGGATGTCGCCATCGCGCTGGGCTTTCGCACCATCCTCACGTCGGGCGGCGCGCTCAAGGCGCCCGACGGCGCGGACACTGTGGCCGCCATGGTGGCGCGCGCTGGCGATAGCCTGGAGATTTTAGGCGGCAGCGGCCTCAATCCCGGCAATGTCGTTTCCTTCATCAGGAAGACGGGCGTGAAAGCCGTTCACGGCTCCTTCAGCGCGCCGTGGCCGGAGATCGATCAAAACCTGGTGCGCTTCGGCTTCATCGGCAATGACGCGCGCGAAACCAGCCGTGACACGGTTCGGCGCGTGCGCGAGGCGATCGACAGCCTGGCTTGACGTCTCAGCAGGGGGAATGGCAGCCGACCGTGGCGGCCAGCGAAAGGTTATAAACCGTCTCGGGATAGCGTGCGTGCAGCGCCTTGTCGGCGGCCTCGGCACGGTGGACGCATTGCGCAAAGACATCGCCTTCCACAGCCCAGCCATCGCGCTTGTCGATGCCACCATGAATCGCATGGATTTGATAGGTCTTGGACGCGCTGAAGCAGGCATCCGCCGCAATAGCGGGGCTGGCGCTGATCGGGCCGGCCAAGGCTGCGGCAAGAAGCAGATGTGATCTCATCGCCCTCTTATAAGCACGATCAGCCAAAGGTGAAAGAATAAGCTTCCACGCCGGGATCGAGGAATTGGATGCTGAAAGTGTGGTCGGACACGCCGTCACGCTGACGGACCAATTGATAAAGCCGTTGGCTTGTGACGGTGCCATTGCCGTCCGCGTCAATGTCCACACCATGATTGTCGCCCGGCGGCTGGCCATCCAGAGTGACTTTAAAACGCACCGGCTTCCCGCCGACCGCCGGTCCCAGCACCAAATGCAAATCGCGGGCATGGAAGCGGAAGGTGATCTTGCCACCGGCTTCGGCCAACACGTCTTTTTGTTCACCAATAGTCCAGCGCCCGGTAAGGCCCCATTGATTGGGCTGAAGGGGATAGGGCGTCTGGTAGGCCCGCACCTGGTCCGGATAGGCGGCGCCCGACGCGAAATTCTCGCCCCGGCCATAGCCCAGATAGGTCTCGGGCGAATCCATGTCGTTTTCATCGGCTGCGGCGAAGGTGCCTTTGGCGTCCGGATTGACGATGCCGCCGGGCACATCCTTGTAGCCCGCTTCCTTGAGCAGGGTCTGGATCACGCGCTCGGACTTGTCGTAGTCCCCCTCGCCGAAATGATGGGCGCGGATGCGGCCTTGCGCGTCAATGAAATAATGCGCCGGCCAATATTCATTGTGGAAGGCCTGCCAGATGGCGAGATTGGAATCCACGGCCACGGGATAAGTGACCCCTAACGCGGTCAGCGCATTCTTTACATTGGTGACGTCCTTCTCGAATGCGAATTCCGGCGAATGCACGCCCAGCACGACCAGGCCATGGTGCTTGTATTTCTGTGCCCAGGCTTCGATGTAGGGCAGCGATCTCAGGCAATTGATGCAGGAATAGGTCCAGAAATCGACCACCACGACTTTGCCTCGCAAGGCTTCGCGCGTGAGCGGCGGCGAATTCAGCCACGCCACTGCGCCGCTCAGTTCCGGCATCATGCCCTCGACCGGGAGCGTGCTGCCCGCGACTTGAGTCACATGCTGGGCGGGCGAGGGCCGCAGCATGCTGATCAGGCCTTCCTCGAAACGCGTGGTATTGCCCAGCGACAGCCGCGCCAGGAAGCCGGTGTCGAAGCCGAACGCAATGGCGAGGACGCCTGCCAGCACGGCCACGCCCAACGCGCGGCGCATCCATTCGCCCGCGCCCAAGGATTGTTTCATCGCCTGGAACAACCGTCCGCCTACCAGCAGCGCCAACGCCAGCGACGTCGCCGCGCCCAGCGCATAGGCGAGCAGCGCCAGCGACGTCGTCGCATTGGCCCCTTGCAGCGCCGCGCCGGTCAGCACCAGGCCGAGGATCGGCCCCGCGCAGGGCGCCCACAAAAGCCCGGTGG
>DATKPL010000064.1:0-2184 GCA_035524155.1 Rhizomicrobium sp. | reverse complement strand
GCCTATCTGTTGCAGGATGCGGACGGCCAGGTGACCGAGGCGCACTCGATTTCCGCGGGGCTGGATTATCCCGGGGTCGGTCCCGAACATGCGTGGCTCAAGGATATCGGCCGGGTGAAATATTTCTCCGCCACGGATAAGGAGGCGCTGGACGCGTTCCAGCTTTGCTCCAAGCTCGAAGGCATTATCCCGGCGCTGGAATCGGCCCATGCCCTGGCGCATGTGGCCAGGATCGCGCCCAAGATGCGCAAGGACCAGACCATCGCGGTGTGCCTGTCGGGCCGGGGCGACAAGGATGTGTTCTCGGTTGCCGACGCGTTGGGAGTGAAGCTGTGAGCCGCATCGCCCAACGCTTTGCCGAACTGAAAGCACAGAAGCGTGCCGCCTTTGTGCCCTTCATCACCGCGGGCGATCCCGATCTGGAGACTTCGCGCGCGATCCTCAATGCGCTGCCGGGCGCGGGCGCAGACCTGATCGAACTGGGCATGCCGTTCAGCGATCCCATGGCCGACGGTCCCGCCGTGCAGGCGTCCAGCCAGCGCGCGCTGAAAGCAGGCGCGACCATGGCGCGTACCTTGGAGATGGTGCGCGACTTCCGCGGCAACGACGGCAAAACGCCCATCGTGCTGATGGGCTATTACAATCCCATCCATGCCATGGGTGCCGACAAATTCGTGAAGGCGGTTGCGGCTGCGGGCGCGGATGGTCTGATCATCGTCGATCTGCCTCCGGAGGAAGATGCGGTGCTGCAAGGGCCGGCCAAGGCGGCAGGCATCGATATGATCCGCCTGGTCACGCCCACCACCCATGAGGCGCGCCTGACCAAAGTGGTGAACGGCGCCAGCGGCTTTCTCTATTATGTCTCCATCGCCGGCGTCACCGGCACCAAGAGCTTTGCCGAAACCGAAGTGGCGGCGGCGCTGGCCCGCATCCGTAAAGCCACCTCGCTTCCCGTCGCCGTGGGCTTCGGCATCAAGACGCCGGCCCAGGCGGCGCAGATCGCCCGCATCGCCGATGCCGCGGTGGTGGGCTCGGCCATTGTCAGCGTGATCGGGGACAATCCAAACGCGGGCAGGGACCGGGTCGTCACAAAAGTGACGGAACTCTGCCGTGCCCTGGCGGATTCCACCCATGCCGCCGCGCATGATAAGGTGGGTGCATGAACTGGATCACCAATTTCGTCCGCCCCAAGATCAAGAACCTGATCAACAAGGGCCGTGACACGCCGGAAAATCTCTGGCGCAAATGTCCCGCCTGCGGAGAGATGATTTTCCACCGCGACCTGATCGCGGGTCTCCATGTCTGTCCCAAATGCGGCTATCACATGCGCATCGGGCCGGCGGAGCGTTTCGCCTACACCTTTGACGCCAATTCCTATCGCGAGCTGCCGCCGCCGCGCGTGGGCCAGGATCCCCTGAATTTCAAGGGCGAGAAGCGCTACACCGACGAGATGAAGGCGGCCAAGGCCAAGACCGGCCGCCCGGAAGCCTTTACAGCCGCGCGCGGCACCCTGGACGGCTTGCCGGTGCTGGTTGCGGTGCAGCCCTTCGATTTCCTGGCCGGTTCGCTGGGCCTGGCGGTGGGCGAGGCCTTCGTTCAGGCAGTGGAAGTGGCGGTGGCCGAGAAGCGCGCCTTCATCCTCTATGTCGCCTCGGGCGGCGCGCGGATGCAGGAAAGCATGTTCTCGCTGATGCAGATGCCGCGCACCACCATCGCGGTGCAGATGCTGAAGGAAGCAGGGCTTCCTTATGTGGTGGTGTTCACCGATCCCACCTTTGGCGGCGTTTCGGCGTCGTACGCAATGCTGGGCGACATCCAGATTGCCGAGCCGGGTGCGCAGATCGGCTTTGCCGGCGCGCGCGTGATCGCCCAGACCATCCGCGAGAAACTGCCGGAAGGCTTTCAGCGCGCGGAATATCTTCTTAGCCACGGCATGCTGGACATGGTGACGCCGAGAAGCGAGATGCGCGCCACGCTATCGCGTGTGTTGCATCTGATCCTGAAAAAACCCAAGCCCATGCCGTGCGGCACCGCAATGCCTCCTGCGGGCAACGGCGATGCCAACGGCAACGGGCATGCGGCTGCGGCCGTTGGCTAACGCGTTGAACCCGGTTGTCGAGTATCCGCGCAGCTCCGCGATCCTGGAGCGGCTGTTGGCGCTGCACCCCAGGAAGATCGATCTGG
>DATKPL010000063.1:0-2031 GCA_035524155.1 Rhizomicrobium sp. | reverse complement strand
GAACGGCCTCGCCGACAAGGTATCGGCGGTGATCCTGGAGCGCTGCTGGAACGAGAAGCGCAAAGCCTATACCGCCGCGATCGACACCGAGGATATGGACGCCAGCGTATTGCTTTTGCCGGAATTGGGTCTGCTTGACAGCGCCGATCCGCGCTTCGCATCCACGGTTGCGGCCATTGAAAGCGAATTGGTCAGGGGCCGCCACGTGCTGCGCTACGCGGCACAGGATGATTTCGGCCTGCCGGAATCGGAATTCCTGGTCTGCCGCTTCTGGCTGATCGATGCGCTGTGCCTGCTCGGGCGGCAGGAAGAAGCACGCGGCCGCTTCGAGGACGCGCTGGCGCTGCGCAACCATTACGGACTTTTTGCCGAGGACATAGACCCCAAGACAGGCCGGCTGTGGGGCAATTTCCCCCAGACTTATTCCATGGCGGGTTTGATCCTGAGCGCGATGCGTCTTAGCAAAAGCTGGGAGGAACGCTATTGGCACGCATCTTCATAATCTCCAACCGCGTGGCGACGCCGCAGGCCGGTCTTCATGCGGGCGGGCTGGAGGTCGTGCTGAAGGCGACGCTCAAGAACCATCCCTGCGTCTGGATGGGCTGGTCGGGCGAGATCAAGGAACATCCCAAGACCCGTACCATCCATCAGAAGAAAAACAGTTTCATCGTCAGCGATCTCACGCGCGAGGATTTCGACGAATATTACAGCGGCTTCGCCAACAGCGTGTTGTGGCCAGTCCTGCATTACCGGCTCGACCTGGCCGAATTTTCCCGCCGCGATCTCTCGGGTTACATGCGGGTCAACGAGCATTTCGCCGACGAGATGGTGAAAGTGCTCAAGCCCGACGACATCGTCTGGGTCCATGACTATCACTTGATTCCACTGGCCAAGGCCCTGCGCCGGCGCGGGCTTTTGAACCGGGTGGGTTTTTTCCTCCACACACCCATGCCCCCGCCCGAAATCATCACCGCCATGCCCAATCATGAGCATCTGATCCCCTCGCTCGCCCATTATGATCTGGTTGGATTCCAGACCGACAATGATGCGGCGAATTTCGCCCGCTACATGGCCAATGAGCTGGGCACCCCCTCGCATATCTCGCGGCGATTGGGCACGGGCACCCGCGCAATGCGCATCGGCACGTTCCCGGTCGGCGTCGAAACGCTGCAATTCAACCGGCTGGCGCGGCGCGCGCGCAAGACGGAGCTGGTGAAGAAAGTGATGGGGAGCATTCCCGGCGCGCTGATGATCGGGGTGGACCGGCTGGATTACAGCAAGGGGATCATTCCGCGCCTGGAAGCCTATGAACGGTTTCTCGCCGCCAATCCGCAATGGCACGGCAAAGTCACGTATCTTCAGATCACGCCCAAGAGCCGCTCCCAGATCAAGGAATATGCCGAGATGGAGGCAACGGTGAACGGGATGGCCGGCCGCATCAACGGCACTTATTCCGACGCCTCCTGGTCGCCGATGCGCTATGTGAACCGCCCCTACAGCCGCACGGCCCTGTCGGGTCTCTATCGCGGCGCGCGGGTGGCGCTGGTGACGCCGTTGCGCGACGGCATGAATCTGGTGGCCAAGGAATATGTCGCCGCCCAGGATACCGCCAATCCCGGCGTCCTGATCCTGTCACGCTTTGCCGGCGCAGCGGCGGAATTCCGAGAAGGCGCGCTTCTGGTCAACCCTTATGATCCTGACCAGGTGGCGGGGGCGATCACCCGCGCCATGGCGATGCAGCAGCCCGAACGCAGGACCCGCCATGCCGCGCTTTATCGCGCACTGCTTTCCAATGACATTTCCGAATGGGGCGACAAATTCCTGGCGAGCCTGATGGGCACCAGAAAATTCACGCTCAAAGCCGCGCCATCGCGCCGTCACGGATGAGTGGGAAGAAGCAGCGTAAGCAGCGCCGCCAATCCCACCACCGCCAATCCCAGGCACAATTCCCATGCCGTGCGCCTGCGCAGCTCGCCCGCTATTCCCGCCAGCGCCAGGCGGGGCAGAAGACGGATGTGATTGATCAGCGCC
>DATKPL010000062.1:0-4499 GCA_035524155.1 Rhizomicrobium sp. | reverse complement strand
ATTGGGATGGGCTCAAAGATAACAAAATTGACCTAAATCATTGATTTTAAATGGTGCCGGCTGCAGGAATCGAACCCGCGACCCCCTGATTACAAATCAGGTGCTCTACCAACTGAGCTAAGCCGGCTTCGTTCCGGAAATACGCTGGCCGCCGCGCCGGGCGTGGCCGGCCAGCCCATGCCGATCCATTCGCTCACCGGGGTGTCTTTCCATTCGGTGGCGGGATTCTGATTGATCTGAGATTTCGTCTGCTGCGGGCGAATAGTGCCCACTCGCGTCGCTGGCGCGACACTCCATAGCACTCAGTTTTTCTAACCTCGCTACGCTCGCTAAGAAAAACTGGTGCCGGCTACAGGACTCGAACCTGTGACCCCCTGATTACAAATCAGGTGCTCTACCAACTGAGCTAAGCCGGCCTTAAGACCTGAAATACGCTGCCTTTTTGTGCGCCGCAACCGCCCCCTTGGTGGCTGGCTGGGGAGCCTGTATGAGTGGCTTCCCTTTACCTGTTCGTCATTAACAAACAAGCCGGTCATGAAGCGCGTTCTCATCACCTCCGCCCTGCCATATGTCGCGGGTGTCAAGCATCTGGGCAATCTGGTGGGCTCTCTGCTGCCCGCCGACATTTTCGCCCGTTTCTGCCGCGCCCGCGGCTATCCGACCTTGGCGATCTGCGCCACCGACGAACATGGCGCGCCGGTCGAGCTGGCGGCGCTGGAAGAGGGCACGCCGGTCGCCGAATACAGCGCCAAATGGCACAAGGTGCAGCGCGACCTGGGCGAGGCGTTCGGCCTGTCCTGGGACCATTTTGGCCGCTCGTCCTCGCCGCAGAACCATGAGATCACGCTGCATTTCGCGCGCCAGCTCTGGAAGAACGGCTTCCTCGAATTGCGCACCACCAAACAGGCCTATTCTGTTACCGACGGCCGCTTCCTGCCCGACCGTTACGTGATCGGCACCTGCCCCCATTGCGGTTATGACCGCGCGCGGGGCGACCAGTGCGAGAATTGCACCCGCGTGCTCGATCCGGTGGATCTGATCCGGCCGCGTTCGGCGGTGTCGGGCGCCGAGGATATCGAGATCCGCGATTCCACCCATCTCTTCCTCAAGCAATCGCTGTTCGCCGACAGGCTGCGCGCCTGGATCGAAACCCATAAGGCCGACTGGTCGCCCATCGTCACGTCCATCGCCTTCAAATGGCTGGACGAGGGGCTGAAGGATCGCGGCATCACCCGCGATCTGGAATGGGGCATTCCCGTGCCGGACGACATCGCCGACGGCAAGCTCAAGGGCAAAGTCTTCTATGTCTGGTTCGACGCGCCCATCGAATACATCTCGGCGACCAAGGAATGGGCCGACAAGAACAAAAAAGGCGATGCCTGGCGCGACTGGTGGTTTGGCGACAAGGCCAGGGACGTCACCTATTGGGAATTCATGGGCAAGGACAATGTGCCTTTCCACACGGTGGGTTTTCCCGTCACCATCATGGGCTCGGAGGAGCCGTGGAAGCTGGTGGACCGCCTCAAGGGTTTCAACTGGTTGAATTATGACGGCGGCAAATTCTCCACCTCCGGCAAGCGCGGCATCTTCATGGACACGGCGCTCACCGTCGCGCCCGCCGATTACTGGCGTTACTATCTGATCGCCAACGCGCCGGAGAGTTCGGATTCAAATTTCACCTGGGAGCATTTCGCCGGCACCATCAACAAGGACCTGGCCGATGTGCTGGGCAATTTCGTCAACCGGGTGACCAAATTCTGCGCCGCGCGCTTCGATGGGCGCGTGCCGGGCGAGGGCGACTATGGCGAGGACGAACACGCCCTGATCCGCGAGCTGGACCGGCGTGTTGCGCAGTATACGGACTATATGGAAGCCGCCGAATTCCGCAAAGCCATGGGCGAGCTCCGCGCCATCTGGGTGGCGGGCAACGAATATATGACCCGCGCCGCGCCCTGGACCCATATCAAGACCGATCGCGCCAAGGCGGCGGTGGGCGTGCGGATGGGATTGAATCTGGTGCATCAGTTCGCCCATCTCACCTGGCCGGTGATGCCCAAGCTGGCGGTGAAGATTCACGAAGCGATCCAGCCCATCGCGGGCGGGCCGGAGCTTATCCCCTGGCCGGATCAGCCCATGGCGAAAGCATTGGATGAACTGGAGGCCGGCCAACCCATCAATCCGCCGGAGGTGCTGGTCGCCAAGCTCACGGACGAGCAGGTGGAAGAATGGAAAGGCAGGTTCGGGGGGTCGGCTTCCGGCGCGCAATAGCGCGCGAGCATGTCCAGTGGGTGAGCCGCGGCCGCATTTGCGGACAAAACGGTCCAGTGGACCGTTTTGAGCGGCGAACGCCCGGAGCATAAGCGAAGGGCCGTGTGGCTAGCGGCTCTTACCGGTGATGATCAGCCGCCTCCCTCGCTTCGCTCGAAGCGGGGCAAGCTTTTCTAAGGTTCGCTTTGCTCACCAAGAAAAGCTAAGCCCGAGCTTGGGCGAGCGGCCGGACTAGCGGCGTAGAAGCGTGCGCAGCGGCTCCCAGCCATTGGGGCCCAGCGCTTCCAGCGGCGAGAAGCGGGATTTGTAGTCCATCTTCTCGGAATCGCGCACCCAATAGCCCAGATAGACATAAGGCAGCTCGCGCGCCCGCGCCGCCTCGACATGGTCCAGGATCATGTAGGTGCCAAGGCTGCGCGCGTCCTCGCCGGGGTGGAAAAAGGAATAGACCATCGAAAGCCCGTCGCGCAGCACGTCGCTGAGCGCCGCGGCCAACAGCGTGCCGTCGGGGCGGCGATATTCCACGATGTGGGTGTTGACAGGCGTCTCTTCCACCATCGCGACATAGTCGAACAAGCCCATGTCGCTCATGCCGCCGCCGGAATGGCGCGAATCCAGATAGGTGCGCAGAAGCGCGAATTGCTCTCGGGTGGCTTCGGCCGGCACCGCGGCCCGCGACAAATCCTGGTTGCGCCGTGCGATGCGCTTCTGGCTGCGGCTCATGGCGAATTCGTCCGCCACGATGCGCACCGACACGCAGGCATTGCAGCCCTCGCAGGCTGGGCGATAGGCGATGGACTGGCTGCGGCGGAAGCCGGAATGGGTGAGTGCTTCGCTCAAGGGCTGCGCCAGGGGGCCGGTCAGGCGGGCGAAAACCTTGCGCTCCACCTTGCCCGGCAGATAGGGGCACGGCCCCCCCGGTGTGAGAAAAAATTGCGGAACGCGGGTATTGCGAAGATCCGTCACGCCGCAAGTATGACCAAGCCGGGCCGGACCTCGCAACAAGATATGCGCGGGAAGGTATACGCGCCGGGGCTAATTCCCGCGAGAATAAGTATTTTTTACAGACTGTGGCCCGGCGGCGCCGGCGGGGCTTCGCGCATCAAGAGAATGGAGAGACGGCGATTGGCCGACGCGCTGGGGTCTTCCGGCAGAAGCGGCTCGGAGCCGGCTTTGCCCGCCACTTCATAGATGCGGTCGGAGGAAAGACCGCCTGCCTGCAGCAACGTGCGGGCGGCGTTCGCGCGGGCCGAGGAGAGTTCCCAATTGTCGCCCTGGGTGTCGTTGCCACTGGTGTGCCCGCTGATTGAGACCCGGTTGGGCAAGGTGTCGATCACCTGGCCTACCACCGCCAACAACTTCTTGGTGTAGGCCATGGGTTCGGCCGAGCCCTGCTGGAACATCGGACGTCCGTCTTGGTCCACGAGCTGGATGCGCAGCCCTTGCGGAGTCTGCTCCAGCATCACCTGGTGGGAAAGATTGGCAAGGTCGGGATTGTCCTGCACCGACTGGCGGATCGCCTCGGCGGCATGGGCGAATTCGCCATCCTGGGTCGAACTGGCGTTGGAATTGCTGTCCGCGTTCTGGCTGGTGCCGGACGCGCCCTGGGTCACGTTGGTAGCCAACGATTTCACGGGGCTGGCGGGCGAGGGCGGCGACTGTTTCTGCATCACCGATTGCGCGCCGCCGGCATGGGCGGATTCCTGGCCCATCACCTTGCCGCCCATCACCCCGCCCGAACCCGATACGGTCTGGGCGATGGACTGCGGCGCGAAATAATCGGCAATGCCGCGTTTCTGTTCTGGTGTGGTGGTGTTGATCAGCCACATCAAAAGGAAGAACGCCATCATGGCGGTCACGAAGTCGGCATAGGCGACCTTCCAGGCGCCCCCATGGTGTCCGCCATGGCCGCCCTTCTTGATCTTTTTGATGACGATCGCGCCGTCGGCCATAACCCGCACCACATTCTGGCCGGACGGCTCAACCGCCTCTTGGCCCATACCCTGGCGGATCATGCATAAAGGCCCTTAACCGAGTATGAAGCGGGCGCTATTTGGGGTTAGTTAGGTCCATGGATTCGCGGACTTTTCGGGACGCGTTGGGTTGTTTTCCCACCGGGGTGGCGGTGATAACTGCCGGCCACGCCGACCAAAGCGCCCATGTCGGCATCACGGTCAATTCCTTCACTTCGGTGTCGCTGGATCCACCCCTAGTGCTTTGGTGCATGGACC
>DATKPL010000061.1:0-3741 GCA_035524155.1 Rhizomicrobium sp. | reverse complement strand
AGCGTCAGCGTCGTCACGCCCGAGGACATCGCGGATAATGCCGCGCTGAATCTGGACGATGCGTTGCGTTATGAACCCGGGATCGATCTTCTGGATTATTCCTCGGATTCCCAGCATCCCACCTCCAACAGCATCGGCATGCGCGGGCTGGGCGGCGGCGCGCAGGGCATCAGCCGCGCCCTGGTGATGGAAGACGGCGTGCCGATCAACGATCCTTTTTTCGGCTACATCCAATGGAATCGTGTGCCGTTGGACGATATCTCGCATGTGGAGATTGTGCGCGGCGGCGGCAGCCCGCTTTGGGGCAATTATGCCGAAGGTGGCGTGATCAACATCGTCACCCAGAGTTATGAGACGGACCGGCTGTCGCTGGATGCGGCCGGCGGCAGCTATGGTTTCTATCGCGCCAGCGCCGACGGCTTTTACCGCCTGGACGATCAGAATGTGCTGGAGATTTTCGGAGAGGCGGGCGGCACCAGCGGCTATCAGCAGGTGCCGGTTTACGAGCGCGCGCCGTTCAACGTGCCCAGCGGTTCGGACGCGCTGAACCTGCATCTGCGTGACAGTTTCGAGGGCGATGGCCTTACCGCGCATTTCACCCTGGACCTTCACGGCAATCATCAGCGGCTGGAAACGCTGCTCGATACCAACTCGCAGCGCAATGTCGTGGCCTCGGGCGACATCGCCCGCCAGTTCGGCGCGAATTCCAGCCTGGCGCTCACCATGTTTTATGGCGACAGCAATTTCGACACCAACAATTCCACCTATTTTCCCGTCGAGGGCGATGTCGCCAGCACCACCCAGAGCCTGAACGAGATCCATCATGTCCGCGCGCATGATTTTGGCGGCTCGCTGATCTGGTCGCAGGAGACCGGCGGCTGGCTCAAGAACTACATGGTCGGCGGCGACTGGCATGCGATTTATGGCGACGACCACACCCAGCATTTTGTCGCTCCCGATTTCTCGGCCACCAACTTCAACACCATGGGCGGCGGCGACCAACTTTTCCTGGCGGGCTTCGCGCAAGCCACGCTGGCGCCGATCGAGGCGCTGGAAATCGTGGCCAGCGGGCGGTTTCAGTATCTGCGCAACAGCAATGGCCTCGACGGCAGCGTGGGCGGGCTTGGCGCGGTGCCGTCCAACGACGTCACCAGCTTTGTGCCGCGCGTCAATCTGCGTTATGCGCTGCCCGACGGTTTTGCGCTGCGCGGCGCCTATTACCAATCCTTCCGCGCCCCCAATATCGGCGATCAATTCTATACCTATGCGGCGGGTGGTTTCGTCCAACTGCCCGCGCCGCTGCTCAAGCCCGAGCGCCTCAATGGCGGCGAGGCGGGTTTTGACTTCACGGGCGAGGGTTTCCGCGCACAGCTCACCGCCTACCGCACCAGCATCGACAATTACATCGTCGCCGAGGCCACCACCAATCCGATCTATTCGCCCAATGGCTGGTATGTGGTTCAGAACCAGAATGTGGCGGCGGTCCAGGCCCAGGGCTTCGAGGCCGAAGCGAACTGGGATATCGGCGGCGGCTTCGCAGCGAATGCCGCCTACACCTTCGCGGATTCGGTGGTCAAGAAAAACCCGTTCGATCCGCAAAGCGTGGGCCAGCAGATCATCGACGTGCCGCGCAACCGCGTTGGCGGAGGGCTGAGCTATACCGCGCCCGGCGGATGGCGGATCGGCACGGCTGCGGAATTCGTTAGCCGCACGGACTGGGCTTCGCCGGACCATACCGATCCCGGCTATCCCGGGAAAATCTCGGCCGATCCGCATTTCGTGATGAGCCTGTCCGCCTCTTATCCGGTCTGGCGGCGCGCCGACGCCTATGTGGAAATCCAGAATCTGACCGACACGCGTTATGTCGCCACCAGCTATTCGGCCCCGTCGCCACAGGCATACGGCACGCCGTTCGAGGCATTCGGCGGCCTGCGCATCCGGCTGGAATAACGATGAGCGCGATGAACCAACCCGACGTCATGCTGGAGCGCAGGCGAGGCGCCGCCGCCCCGCCATCCGCGCCCAGCTTTACCGGCGATCTCAGGCTGGCGGCAGTGGATGCGACCGTGGCCGTGATCCTTTCCGGCATCGTCTTTGCCGTCCTGATGGCGCGGCTCCGCGCGGGCGTCGACACCGCCGCCATCGAAATGCCGGAGATGGTCAAGAATGGCGGCGTCTGGGCCTATTCCGTCAGCCAGGCGGTGGGCTGGGGAGCGTTGGCATGGTCGTGGCTCACCATCCTGCTCGGCGTTTCGCTTCCGATCGTTTCCGCCCAGCGCCGGCCAGCGCTGCGCCGGACATTGGAGCGGGTTCATCGCAGCACCAGCCTGACCGTGGTCGGTTTGATGTTCGCGCACGCCTTTGTGCTGGACTGGGATGGAATGGGCGACACGCTGCTGACGGATTTCGTGCCCTACACGACATCCTATACCCCCGGCCTGTTCGCCGAGGCTCTGGGCATCGTGTCATTCTATGTCGCGGTGCTTTTGGGCCTGAGTTTCTATCTGCGCGACCGGATCGGTCTCAAGACGTGGCGGCTGCTTCACCGCTATGTCATCCCCGCCGTCTATATCCTTGCCGTCTGGCACACTTTTATCTATGGCAGCGACGTGATGGCTCATCGCAGCCTTCGGTTGGCGCTGTGGGTTGTGCAGCTTCCCATCCTCGCCGCTTTTGCCATGAGATTGCGTCTGCCCTTTGCCGTCCGCGACCGGCGAAAATCATGACCGTTCACACATCATCGAGGATATTCATGCTTACTTCTCGTGCTTCTACCTTTGCTTCTGCATTCGCGTTGCTTTGTCTTGTTCCCTCCGCCCATGCCGATACCGGCAAGCTCACCATCAGCGATGCCTGGATCAGGGCATTGCCCGCATCGGTGCCGTCGGGCGGCTATTTCACCTTGCACAATGGCGGCGCGAACGCGGTGGTCCTGACCGGCGCCGAAAGCCCGGCCTGCGGCATGCTGATGCTGCACAAATCCGAGAACAAGGGCGGCATGGAAGCGATGATGGATGTATCCGAGGTCGATGTGCCGGGCGGGGGAACGGTTAAGTTCGCGCCGGGCGGCTATCACCTGATGTGCATGAATGCCACGCCTGCGATCAAGCCGGGCGCCACGATTCCGGTCACGCTCACATTCAAGGACGGCGCAAAGCGCACCGCGCCCTTCGCGGTGCGCAATGCCGTTGGAAAATGAATCTTCAACATCAACCCAAGGAGGACGTCATGATCACTCGCATCCTGTTTGCCACGCTTCTGTCTTGTGCCCTTGCCGCGCCCGCTTTCGCCCATGCGCATCTCAAAGTCTCCGACCCGGCGGCGGATTCCAGCGGCGCTGCGCCCAAGCAATTGACCCTGACCTTCACCGAGCAGCTTGAGCCCGCGCTCAGCGGCGTCGCCGTCACCAACGGCAAGGGCCAGGCGATGGACGCCAAGGCGGCGGTGGTTTCGGGCGACACCATGACCATCGCCGTCAAGCCGCTGTCGGCGGGGCTTTATCATGTCTCCTGGCACGCGGTGTCGGTCGACACGCATCGCACCGAAGGCAAGTACGACTTCACCGTGAAATGACGGCTGCACTGGCGGCGATCCGCGCCCTTCATTTCGCCGGCCTGATGCTGGTGTGGGGCGGCTGCGGGTTCCTTGTTCTGCTCAAGTCGCAGCTTGGCGTGGGGCTGCCGGCGTCGCCGACGCAAAAGGCGGTGGCCGGCGCCACGTTGCTGGCGCTTGTCACTGCCA
>DATKPL010000060.1:0-7004 GCA_035524155.1 Rhizomicrobium sp. | reverse complement strand
CGCAATTTCGCAGCATAAAAACCGTCCATGCCGCCTCGATCCTTGAGGTGACAGGGCAGGCTGCGCAGATCGCGTTGCGGCGTGATCCATTCGCCATGGCCGAAGACATCGTTCGGTGTGACCGGCTCGTGCCGGAATTCGCGATGCCCGGAAAGAAAGGCGGCGGCTTGCTCTTCGCCCTCTTCCTGTTCCAGCGAGCAGACGGCAAAAACCAAGAGGCCGCCTGGATCGACCATGCGCGCCGCACTCTCGAGCAGATCATAAGAGACCGGCGCCTGGCTCATCACATCTTCCGCACCCTTGATCCAGGGCAGGTCGGGATGACGGCGGATGGTGCCGGTGGCCGTGCAGGGCGCATCCAATAACACCAGCGGTGCAGTGCCCTCGAAATCGCGCGCGTCGCTTTCCACGACCCGGGCCGACAATCCCGTGCGCGCCAGATTTTCGCGCAGCCGCGCGGCGCGGGCGGGATCGATTTCCACCGCTGTCACCTCGGCGCCCATCGCCGCGAGTTGGAGCGTCTTGCCGCCGGGCGCGGCGCACAGGTCGATCACCCGCTTGCCCGCGACATCGCCCAGCAACGCCACCGGCAATGTGGCGGCGGCGTCCTGCACCCACCAGGCACCTTCTGAGAAGCCCGGCATTTCTTCGACCCGGCCCTGCGTGGTCACACGCCGCGACAGCTCGAACAACATTTCGCTGTCGGGATGAACGGCGCCGTCCCGCTTCAGGCAGATATCGAGCGGCGCTTCGCGCCCATGCGCTTCGGCGATGGCGTGGGCGACATCTTCGCCATATTGCGCGCTCCAGCGCGACCACAGCCAATCGGGGGTGTTGAGCCGCGCGCCATCCAGGCCGGCGCGAACCGCTTCGCCTTCGCGCGAAATCCGCCGCAAGACGGCATTGATCAGGGATTTGAAATGCACGGCCTTGCCGTCGGCGGCGGCCAGATTGTTGGCGGCATCGACCGCGGCATGGGGCGCCACTTTCAGGATCAGCAATTCGCATGCGCCCAGCAACAATATCTCCATCGCGGGGCCGGCCTTGTGAGGGGCCAGCGGCTTCGCCACGAAATGCCGGATCAGCGCATCCAATTCGCCGAAATGCCGCAAGGTCTGGCTGGCCAACGCGCGCGCAAATGCGGCATCGCGTGGCGGCAACGCCTTGAGTGAGTCAAGCTGGGAATCGAGCGGGCGGCGCTGCCTGAGGACCTGGGTGAGAATCGCAAGCGCGGTCTTGCGCGCGGCCAATCCCGCGCGATCGTCACTCATCCCCAGGGGCCGGCTTGGTCGGCGCTGGGCGCCGGCGCCATGGCGCGCAGCCGGGCGATGCGTTCCGCCGTCGGCGGATGGCTGGCAAACAAGCCGCTCATCCCGCCATGCAAGGGATTGACGATGAACATATGCGCGGTGGCGGGATTGGCGTCGGCGGGGGCGTTCAAGGTTTGGCGCGCGCTGCGGTCGATCTCTGCCAGCGCGTCGGCTAGCCACAAGGGCCGGCCGGTGAGTTCGGCCCCCGCACGGTCGGCTTCATATTCGCGCGACCGGCTGATGGCCGACTGCACCAATATGGCCGCGATGGGCGCAAGCAACGTCACCAGCAAGACGCCGACAAGGCCCAGAGGATTGCGGCGGTCGCCCATGAAGAACGCGAAATTCGCCAGCATGCCGATGGCGCCTGCGATCACGGCGGTGATGGTCATGGTCAGCGTGTCGCGATTCCTCACATGGCCCAACTCATGGGCGATCACGCCAGCCAGTTCTTCATTGTTCACGCGCGCCAACAGGCCGGACGTCACGCACACCGCGGCGTGTTCGGGGCTCCTGCCCGTGGCGAAGGCGTTGGGCTGGGGATTTTCCGAGATGAACACTTTGGGCATGGGCAGGCGCGCCTGCGCCGCCAGCCGCTGGACGATATGCACCAGGTCGGGCGCGCTCGCTTCATCCACCTGGCGCGCGCCATACATGGAGAGCAGCATCTTGTCCGAGTTCCAGTAGGCCGTAAGGTTCAGGCCGGCTGCAATCACGAACGCAATCACCATGCCCATCGAGCCGCCGATCAGGGCGCCCACCACCAGGAACAGCCCGGTCATCAGCGACATCAGCAATGCAGTCTTGAACAGATTCATGGGAATATCCCTGTTGCCCGCTTTATTGATGTCCTACCGCTTCGCTGCTTGAGGACCCTGATGTATGCTCTGTGGCGACAGGGTCAAGTCGCCATGGACAACTCGAAAAAAGCTTCATCTCCGGAAGAAATCGCCGCCCGCATCGCCGACGCCGCCAAACGCGCCAATCAGGAAGCCGAGGCGCGCCGGGCTGCCGCCAGGCCGATTAACCTTCCCCTCGAAAGGGGCGGCCCCAAAGGGCCGGAACCTACCCGCTATGGCGATTGGGAAAAAAAAGGCCTGATTTCCGACTTTTAAGTGTGCTTGATCCTGTTATCGGGAGGGTCCATTTAAAGAAGGTCCGCAAGCGGAAAATCCATGTTCATCCAGACTGAAGCCACGCCCAATCCCGCCACCCTGAAATTCCTGCCCGGTTGCACCGTGATGGGCGAAGGCGCGGTCGCCGACTTTCCCAGCGCCGAACAGGCAGCGCGGTCGCCGCTGGCCCGCGCCCTGTTCGAGACGCCGGATGTGTCGCGGGTTTTCTTCGGTTCCGATTTCATCTCCATCACCAAGCGCGACGGCGACTGGAAGCATCTGAAGCCTGCCCTTCTGGGCGTGATCATGGAGCATTTCACCCGCGGCCTGCCCCTGATCGAAAGCGCGGCGGAAGAAACCGACGACGCGTCTTATGGCGAGGGCGATCCCGAAGTGGTGGCGCAGATCCGGGAATTGATCGACACCCGCGTGCGTCCCGCCGTGGCGCAAGATGGCGGCGATATCATCTTCAAGGGTTTTGACGGCGCAACCGGCATCGTCTCGCTGCATCTTCAAGGCTCTTGTGCCGGTTGCCCGTCTTCCACCATGACATTGCGCAACGGCATCGAGAATATGCTGCGTCATTATGTTCCCGAAGTCACCGCGGTTCAGGCGGTCTGATTTTCATTTTATGATTTGGAGTTTGCCATGACGTCACACGCGGTGAGCGACGAAGCGCTGGATGTTATTTTCCGCAATGCCCGCACCCAGAACAAATGGCAGGACAAGCCGGTCTCCAACGCTCATCTGATGGCGGTGTATGATCTGATGCGTTGGGGGCCGACCTCGGCCAATATCTCTCCAGCGCGGATTCTGTTTGTGACGTCGCAAGCCGCGAAAGAGCGGCTGAAGCCGCTGCTGTCGCCCGGCAACCAGGACAAGACCATGGCGGCGCCCGCGATAGCCATCATCGGCATGGATCTGGATTTCGCCGAGAAGCTGCCCTCCCTCTTTCCCAACAATCCCAAGATGAAAGATGTCTTCACCGCCAATGCGGAATTGACCAAGTCCGCGGCCTTCCGCAATTCCAGCCTGCAGGGCGGCTATTTCATCATTGCGGCCCGCGCGCTGGGCCTGGATTGCGGGCCCATGTCGGGCTTCGACAATGCGGGCGTGGACAAGGAATTCTTCGCCGGCACCAACATCAAATCCAATTTCATCTGCGCCATCGGCTATGGCGATCCCGCGGGCGTGTTTCCCCGCAACCCGCGCCTGTCCTTCGACGAAGCGTGCAAGATACTTTGAGAATCTTGGCTGTCGACACGGCGCTGGGCGCGTGCTCGGTCGCGGTGCTGGATGGCGAGAAAGTGCTGGCCCATCGCTTCGAGGACATGGCGCGCGGCCATGCCGAAGCGCTCACCCCCATGGTGGATGAGACGATGCGGGAAGCTGGCATCGCCTTTGCCGCGCTTGATCGCCTGGCCGTCACCACCGGCCCCGGCACTTTCACCGGCCAGCGCGTGGGCCTGGCTTTCATGCGCGGCCTGCGGGTGGCGCTCAAAAAGCCGTTGATCGGCGTCACCACCCTGGAGGCCATGGCCCTTGCGACCGGCGCCGAACGCGCCGCCGCCATCCATGACGCCAAGCGCGACGAAGCTTATTTGCTGTTGCGCGACAGAGGCGAGGTCGTTCTTTCCCCCACCGTGATGCTTTTTGCAGAAGCCGTGGCGCGCATTCGCGCCTTTGGGCCCTGCGCTTTGTGCGGCACGGGCGCCGCCGCCGCGAAAGCCGCGCTGGATAACGATTTCCAACTCACCGGCATCCGCCAGCCCGACGCGTTATGGGTGGCGAAGCTGGCGATGACGCAGCCCGTGTCTGACACGCCACCCGCGCCGCTCTATCTGCGTGCGCCTGACGCCAAACTTCCCGGCGGGAAGCTCCTGGTCTGATGCCGCGCCTTTTTGATCCGCGAACGGATGATCCCGCCGTCCTGGCGGCGCTGCATGCGACATCCTTTACCGATGCCTGGAGCGCACAATCCATCCGCGATCTTTTCGCCGGCCCAGGCGTGTTTGCCTTTGTACGAGAGGACGGTTTCATTCTGGCGCGCGCTGCCGGTGGCGAAGCGGAAATCCTCACCCTGGCGGTCGCGCCCGATGCACGCCGCCGGGGCATCGGCCGCGCCCTGGTGCGGCAAGCTGCGAGTCATGCGCAGGGCCTGGGCGCGGAAGCTTTGTTCCTGGAAGTGGCGAAAGACAATGAGGCAGCCCGGAAACTCTATGCCGGGCTGGGATTCGCGTCGGTAGGCAGCCGCAAGGCTTATTACGGCGGCAAAGACGCTGACGTCCTGAAGGCTCCCCTCCCGCTTCCGAATCCGAGGGATTTCGCCTAAGTTCGGCTCTGGAAATCGCGCACGGGGAATGAGGGTGACGCGGATCGAGAAACTCTGCGTCGACAAGGGCCTGCGGATGACCGAGCAGCGCCGGGTGATCGCGCGCGTGCTGTCGGGCGCCGAAGATCATCCCGATGCGGAAGAACTGTACCGCCGCGCCGCCGCCGTCGACCCGCATATCTCCATCGCCACGGTCTATCGCACCGTGAAGCTGTTCGAGGATGCCGGCATCCTGGAACGGCATGATTTCCGCAATGGCCGCGCCCGCTATGAGGAAACGCCGGAAAGCCACCACGACCATCTGATCGATGTTCAGACCGGCAGCGTGATCGAATTCCGCAATGAGGAAATCGAGAAGCTTCAGCGCCGTGTCGCCGAAGAGCTGGGCTTCGAGCTGGTGGATCACCGCCTCGAACTCTATGGCGTGCCAAAGGGTAAGAAACCCAGGCCTTGATTCTTTTTGTCCCCCACCGGCCTTCGCACCGGTCGGCCTACGAAAGGTCCACTGGACCTTTCGTGATTGGCCTCCATGGTGCTACGGCCACCTCCCCCACCAGCATGCTGCGCATGCGCGGGGGAGGCGGACCTGAGTGTGCGGCGAGATCGTGATGCCGACTATCCGTGCTGCGTTCGTGTTGACGGTCTTCCTGATCGTCACCTTGATATTGATTCCGCTGCAATGGCTGTTTGTCACGTTGCGGCTGCCGCTGCGCCGCAGCTTTCCACATCGCTATCACCGCTTTGTCGCCTATCTGTTCGGCATCAAGGTTCGCGTCGCCGGCAAGCCGCCCGCCGGCGCGGCGCTGCTTCTGGCCAATCACACCAGTTGGCTGGACATCGTGATTTTCTCGGCGGTGACGCCATTGTCGTTTGTCGCCAAGTCCGAAGTGGGCAGCTGGCCTTTTTTCGGCACCTTGGCGCGGCTTCAGCGCACGGTGTTCGTCACCCGTGCCCGGCGCAGCGAAACCGGCGTCGCGCGTGACGCCATCGCCGAACGCCTGGCCCAAGGTGACGTGCTGGTGCTGTTTCCCGAAGGCACCTCCGATGACGGCAACATGGTGCTGCCCTTCAAAAGCGCGCTGCTCAGCGCCGCGGATTCCGCCTTCCATCAGGGCCGCAAAGTGACGGTGCAGCCGGTTTCCACCGCCTATGTGGCGCGCGAAGGCATTCCCATGGGGCGCGAAAACCGCCCGCTTTATGCCTGGTATGGCGACATGGAGCTGGTGCCGCATCTCTGGGAAGCCTTGCAGGCCGGGCCCCTGGACGTGGTGATGCAATTTCATCCCCCTTTGGAAGCCATGGATCGCAAGGAACTTGCCCAGGTGGCCTGGGACACGGTGCGCAAAGGTCAAGCGGCTGCATTGGCGGGGAATTTTTGATTGCCCCCTCCGCCCTACGCACCTGGCGGTGCTACGGGCACCTCCCCCGCCAGCATGCTGCGCATGCGCGGGGAGGCGGGCCTCGACCAAGACGCACTGCCCCTGATGCCGGTATTTGTCCTGGCCTGAATTTGCGATAATGGACGTGCCCGCACATGAAAAAGCTCTTTATCAAAACCTATGGCTGCCAGATGAACGCCTATGATTCGGCGCGCATGGCGGATCTTTTGGCGCCGTTGGGTTTCGCCGGAGCGGAAGCGCCCGCCGACGCGGACATGGTGATCCTCAACACCTGCCACATCCGCGAAAAGGCGACCGAGAAGGTTTATTCGGAACTCGGCCGCATTCGGGCGCTGAAGGACGAAAAAGAAAAAAGCGGCAGCCGCATGATCGTGGCGGTGGCCGGCTGCACCGGCCAGGCCGAAGGCGAAGAGATCATCGCCCGCGCCCCGGTGGTGGACCTGGTGGTGGGGCCGCAATCCTATCACCGCCTGCCGGAAATGATCGCGCGCATCGCGCGCGGCGCAGGCGACCGCGTGGAGGCCGATTTTCCCGCGCTGGAAAAATTCGATGCCTTGCCGGAAGCGGTGTCGGACACGGGCGTCAGCGCTTTTCTCACCGTGCAGGAAGGCTGCGACAAGTTCTGCACCTTCTGCGTGGTGCCTTACACGCGCGGCCCCGAACATTCCCGCGCTCCGGAAAGTATCGTGGCAGAAGCACGTGCGCTGGCAGCACGCGGCGCGCGCGAGATCGTGCTGCTTGGCCAGAATGTCAACGCTTATCGCGGCATCGATGCCAAAGGCATGGACTGGTCGCTGGCGCGTTTGATCGAAGCGCTGGCGAAGATCGAAGAGATATTGCGCATCCG
>DATKPL010000059.1:0-4553 GCA_035524155.1 Rhizomicrobium sp. | reverse complement strand
GGGTTCAGTTTGCGCTGCAGGGCACGAACGATGCCGCAATGCCCATGCGCAACGCCGGATTCGACGTGGCTATGGTGAAGGACCATCAGGCCTTTGCGACGCTGATCGCCGAACAAAAGCCCGATATGCTGGTGCTGGACGGACGCGAAGGTCCATCGCGCGCCCAGATTGAAACACTGCGCCGGACGGGAATAGTCACTGCGATCATCGACGATGGCTCCGATGCCCGCCTGGCCTGTGATTTCGCCTATTATCCGCCGGTGCCGCAGGCACTCGAATTGGATTGGACAGGCTCCTCCGTCCAGGCCCGCATCGGCTGGGAATGGGCGCTGCTGGGTCTCAATCCGCATCTCACGCCGGCCCGCGCGCCGGCATCGATTTGCCAGACCTTGCTGGTGGCGATGGGGGGCAGCGATCCGCATGGTCTCACCCTGCGCGCAGCCCGTGCGCTGATGCCGTTGGAGTTGGACGTGCGTGTCCGCTTCGTCATCGGCAACGGAATGAAAAACGCGGCGGGCGTGGCGCGCGCGGTGGCCGGCCTGAAAAGCAATTTCGAAACCATCGAGGGCGCGGACGATTTGTCGATCGCCTATGCCTCGGCGGATCTGGCGCTTTGCGCTTTCGGGGTCACGGCCTATGAACTGGCCGCGTTCGGCGTGCCGGCGCTCTATCTCGGCCTGACCGAAGATCATGTGCGCTCGGCCCGTGCGTTCGACGATGCCGGCATGGGGATCTCGCTGGGCCTGGCCGCGGCGGTCGCGGACAAGGAGATTCTTGCGCAGGTGAAAACGCTGCTGAACGATCCGATACAAAGGCTCGACATGCGCAAGGCGGGACTTGCGACCCTGGATGGCAGCAGCGCATCGCGCATCGCCGCCGATCTGGCTAAGGCGCTGCGGGAAACTATGCCGCGACGGGCGGCGCGATAGCGTCGGCGAGGCGAGCGAACGCATCACGCCAGTCGCCGGGACGATTCGGACCGATGGTGATGCAGGCGGGCGCGAAAGGTTCATAAGCCTGGCCGAAAGCCGTCCAGCTCAGATGATAATTCAGCTTGATCGTTTTCACGCCCACGCCGGCCGCCAGCCATGACACAGCGGTGGGGGCGCTGATCACGCGATCCAACACGGACAGCATCGCGGCGGTGCGGTCCAGTTCGTTTTTCTGGTCCAGCCCCGGGGGCACGAAGATCTTGCGGCCGCTGGCCTGCTCCAGGGCCGCAACTTCTTCGGCACTGCCGTCATATTGGCAGGAGACGATTTCGCCGGGCAGGTTGTGCAGGAAGGCGCCCCACATCTCCAGCGGCGCATATTGGGCCGAGCGATGGCCGCCCGATTTGCCGCTGCGCCAGCAGATGCCGGTGAGCGGCGATGAGCCCAGACTCGCGAAGATATTTCTCCACCGCGCCTGTTCTTCAGAATCCGGCTTGAGGAAGACATTCTCCTTGGGGAATGCATCCAGCGTCTTGCGCAGCCAGCGCGGCACGCTGCCCATCAAGGTAGCGCAATTCGCGCCGCCGTCTTTTTTCAGCCAAACATAGTCGGCCTTGGCGACGCCATTGACGGTCAGGAGCGATTGCGGCCTGACCAGCGCGCCCGGAAAAGATCGCGCCGCGAGCGCCACCAGGCGATTTTCGCATTCCAGAATCACCTGGCCTTTTCCCGCGCGGGCCAGAAGATCGGGAACGACGCCCATGAACATCAGTTGGTCGCCCACGCCCTGTTCGGCGCGGACCAGAAGGCGGGCGCCCTCCAGCGGCGCGCCGCGCCATTCGGCAAGCTTCAGATCGGTTGTGGGGACCTTGTTGGGAATCTCGATCCGGGCGGCATAGTCGCGCCAACCCTCGGCCAGATTGCCCATCTGGAAATGCAGGATCGCCCGGTTGAGGCGGATCTGGGGATGGCCGTTTCCGGCCTTCAAGGCCCGGTCGTACAGTGTTCGGGCACCCTCAAAATCCCCGTCTACCGCCAAAAGATCGGCCAGATTGGACAGCGCCAGGTCATAATCAGGGCGGCTATCCAAGGCCTCCCGGTACCAGCGTTTGGCCGCTTGGCGGTCGCCCGCTTCGCGGCAGGTCGAGCCCAAAGTCAGCCGCAATTCGGCGCTTCCCGGGTGGCGCGGCAGCGCCGGTTCGAGCAAAGCGCGCGCCGCGTCGAATTGCCCCTGGGCGCGCAAAAGATTGGCGAGATTGATCAGGGCCTCGATCCGGCCCGGCTCTTGCGCCAGCACCTTGCGGAAAAACTCCGCCGCGGGCTTGGGCATGCCCAACGCCTGCGCGGTGTTGCCCAGCGCGAACAGAATTGCCGTGTCATCCGGCCTCTCGGCCAGCGCGGCTTCGTAACAGGAGATCGCCTCGAAATGGCGTCCTTGCGACGACAATTTCAGGCCCTGGGCATAGGCGTTGGCGTACATGACGCCAATCTTGCGGGAGGCGCCGTTAAGGTCCCGTTAAGCGTGTTTTTCCGCGAAAAATCCGGGTGCGCAAAACGGGCCGGTTAGGGCCCCTTTAACACCGCGAATGCGAGATTTTTTCCATGACTATCAGCGGGCTCTCCGGATTGGATTCGGCGTTGCTGAGCTATTACCAGGCTCAGCAAAACGCCACGCCGTCCGCGATTGCCGCCGCCAATACGGTTGCCGCGAACAGCAGCTCCAGTTCCAGCAGCAACAGCGCCACGGCCAATGACGTTCTGCCCTGGAACACGCCGCTGGCCACAACCAATGCGGAAACGGCGAAGATTCTTTCGACCACCGATTTCCTCAGCACCACCAATGTGCCGTTGTCCGCCGGCGCCAGCAGCAACGGCAAGCTGGAACAGGACAATCAGAAATTATTCTCGATCTATAATGCCGTCAGTTCGCTGAATTATCTGGCGCAAATGGCGCAAAGCTCCAGCGAAACCTCCGGCCAGCTGGTGGGCCTCAACACCCGGTTCCAGCAGGGCCTGTCGCAGATCCAGCAATATCTCTCGTCCACCGGTTTCAACAGCTACAATCTGCAGACGGCCACGCCGTCGTCGAGCGTCACTTCGACTGCCGAGGTGCCGCTGTCCAACAGCAGCTACAAGACCCAGTCTTTCGTCAGCAACGCCAACATCAACAATCCCGTGCCCGGGCTTTCGGCGTCCTCGAGTTTCAATATCGCCGTGACCAAAGGCGGCACCACGACGAATGTGGCGATCAATCTGTCGCAGGTGCAGGGGCCGCTCAACCTGGGCAATATCGTCACCTACATCAATTCGCAGCTTTCCGCCGACGGCTTCTCCACGCGCCTGCAGAAAACCCAGACCGGCGGCACGCCTACTGACGACAGCGGCGCGACCTATGGAATTCAGGTCATTCCCGGCGCCAACGAGAATATTTCCTTCTCGGCTGCGTCCTCCAGCCCCGCGCTCTGGCTGGTGGGCAATTCCGGCACCGCCAACGAAGTCGATACCGCCACAAGCACGGGTTCGGTGAACACCACGCCCGCCGATGAAAGCGGCCGTATCACCAAGATCACCAATCTCAGCGGCACGCCCACCAGCGTGGGCAGTACGGAACAGCAGGCGTCCACCGGCATCACGACGGCGCAGGCGTCGGTGGTGGATTCCAGCGGCAATGTCTATGTGGTGGGCAATGCCACCGGCAATTTCGGCAATCAGATCAACCAGGGCACGCAGGACGTCTATCTCACCAAATATGATTCCGCCGGCAATGTGATCTGGTCAAAGCTGGTGGGCAGCGCGGGCAGCGCCTCGGGGTATGGCGTAGCCCTTGATCCAGCGGGCGGCGTGGTGGTCACGGGCTCGACCACCGCCAATGTCACCACCACCTCCGTCACCGACGGCAACACCGACTCGTTCGTTGCCAGCTACGACGCCAACGGCAACCAGAACTGGATCCAGCAGCTTCAGACCCTCGCCACCAATCAGGCGAACGCGGTGAGCGTGGACGCCAGCGGCAATGTCTATATCGGCGGCAGCGTTTCGGGTGGCGTGGTCGGTTCGGGCCAGACCTCGACAGGTCAACCCGACGCCTATCTCGCCGAATATAATTCCAAGGGCAAACTGATATCCGAGAACCAGTTCGGCTCGGCCACCGGCTCCAGCCAGGTGAGCGCCACCACCATCGGCAGCGACGGCAGCCTTTATGTCGCCAGTGTTCAGAATGGCGACGCGATCGTGACCAAATACGCCAATGGCGCGATCACCTCCGCACCGGTCTGGACGGAAGACCTGGGCGCGCTTCAACCCGGCGGCGCCATCGCCGGCATGACCGTGTCGGGCAATCAGGTCTACATCTCGGGCACCACCAGCAACGGCAATCTCACGGCCGGCGGCCAGGCCAGCGTGGCCAACGCGTCCAGCGGCGGCACCGACGCTTTCGTCTTCAATCTCACCGATAATGGCGCCAGCGCCACGGGCAATTTCGTCTCTTATGTCGGCACGTCGGCCAGCGACCAGGGCGGCGCGGTGACGGTGGGACCGGACGGCACGATCTATCTCGCCGGCACGACGACAGGCACTTTGCCGGGCCAGCAGCGCACCATCCAGGGCACCACCAACGCGTTT